>JBDSJV010000281.1:0-4207 GCA_039917225.1 Candidatus Limnocylindrales bacterium | reverse complement strand
CGATCAACGAATGTATCCAGGGTCAGGCCCCGGAAACTGGGAGGGCTGTCAGTCACGTCGTCGATTGTAGGCGCCCGCCGCGAACAAGCGGCCGGTCACGGGGCGAGCGCGACTCGAGATCGCACCCGCCCCGCGGCCGACATGACCAGCGATGGAGGAGACATCGCTGGTGGGCACCAGCCCGAATCCCGGTTGGAGGCCCAGGTTCCGGGCGCTGGACAGTTGTCGTAGCCGGCGCCGGCGGGCCCGCTGGCGGTTCCGCCACTGCGTCGAAGTTCTACGCGGCGCGGACGCCCTCGTCGAGGCCCTCGATGGACCAGCGACGCGTTCGGTGGCGGTAGGAAAGGGTCAGGCGGGCCAACGGGGTATCCACCTCGAAGATGGTCCGCGGACCGATCAGCACGGGGAATGCCGCCGTCTCGTCTCGAACGCCGACGACCCCGGTCACGGGAACGCGCTGTGAATTCCAGGTGATCTCGCGTGGACGGCCGTCGAACCAGTCGGCTCGCACCTGCACGCGGACCGGCTCGACTCGGATCATGGCCACGGTTGGCTCCTTCCGGGGGCGGTTCTCGGGTCTGGCGCTCAGTCGGCCGGGCACTGGACGATCAGAACGGGTGTTCGATATGACAGGAGACTAGACCGAACACCTGTTCGATGTCAAGCCTTTTCTGCTCCGTCACGCGGACCCTCGCCGGCCGCCGTGCCAGCTAGGCTGTCACGCCCGATCGAGGCCCTCGGGATCGGGGCCCAGAACGACGTCCAGGTCGAGGTCGATGTCCGGATCCAGCATCGGCGGTGGAGTCGGCGCTGCACCGGGACGCTGCTTCCGGCCACTTCGTTCGAGATCGGCCGCGTGCTCGCCTCGTCGTTCCGTGGCGGTCCCTGGGTCGCGTTCGAACGGAGCCGGCAGACCCGTTCGCAGGAGCCGCGCACGAGTCACGGCGCGCGGCCCATATCGGCGGCGCAACTCATCGGCCGCCTCGGTCGCCCGTCGGGCCCGCGGATCGTCGGCCTCGAACAGGCTGAGTTGCTCGCGCTGCGCGAAACCGGACGCGGTCACCCCGAGCAGCCGAATTCGCTTGCCGCGCATCTCCGGGCGGGCGAGCTTGAGGGCCGCTCGCCAGATCGGATCCGTCATGTCGGTCGGCTCGGCCAGCGTGCTCTGCCGAGTGATCGTGTGGAAGGAGCTGTCGCGAACCTTGACCGTCACCGTGGCCGCCCGGAGCCCCGCTGACCGAAGCCGACCAGAGACGCCCTCGGCCATCGAGAGCAGCGTTCGCTCGAGGATCTCCGGATCGGACGTGTCGACGTCAAAGGTGTGCTCGTGACCGATCGACTTCGCGGCCCCGGGATCATCCACTGGATCGGCGTCGATGCCATGAGCGCGATCGACCAGCGACGCGCCATGCTGGCCGAGGCGACGAACCAGCGCCGCCCGGTCCATTGCCGCCAAATCCCCGATCGTGGTCACCCCGAAGTCGCTGAGCACCGCGGCCGTCGCAGGGCCGACACCCCACAGGCGGTCAATCGGGAGGGGCGCCAGGAACGCTGCCTCCTCCCCCGCCGGAACGACCACGAGGCCATCCGGCTTGCGCAGGTCCGAGGCGATCTTGGCGACCAGCTTGGTGGCCGCGACGCCGACCGAGGCGGCGAGACGCAGCTCGGCCCGGATCGCATCCTTGATCTGCCGTGCGATCTGCGCCCCATCCCCGAAGAGCGCCCGGGATCCGGTTACGTCGAGGAACGCCTCGTCGATCGAAACTGGCTCGACGAGCGGCGTGAAGCGCCGCAGGATTGCCATCACCTCGCGACTCGCTCGCTGGTAGGCGGCCCCGTTCACCGGCACGAAGACGCACGTCGGGCAAAGGCGCCGAGCAGTCCGGATCGGCATGGCCGAGTGAACACCGAACTTGCGAGCCTCGTACGAAGCCGCGCTCACGACCCCGCGATCGCCGGTGCCGCCCATCCCGACGACCACCGGCTTGCCCATCAGCTCTGGATGGTCACGCTGCTCGACCGCGGCGAAGAACGCATCGAGGTCGACGTGGAGGATCGTTCGGGTCGGCGCATCTGGCGGCACGGCAGCATCTTCGCGCGGTGGGGCCCAGGATGCCAGCCCGCGACGATGGGCAGGGCGTCAGGGGTGTAGCGACGTCAGCAATGTGACCCGGTTGCCAGCGGCGTTCGTCACGAAGAGCCTGCCGCCCGAGCCGAGCGCAAGCCCCGTCGGCCCATCGAGTACCTCTGCGCCACCCGGCGCGAGCGATCCTGCGAGGGTGCCATCCGGGCGATAGACCAGGATGGCATTGGTCGCTGGGCTGGATGCCCAGATTGTGCCGTCGTCGCCGACGGCCACGTCCGCGGGCTGTGCATCCACGCTCTGCCACTCCGAGACCGGCAGAGCCCGGACGAAGGTCCCGTCGGCCCCGTGGAAGACCGTTATCCGGCCATTCCCTGGGTCGGCGACGGCAACAATTCCGTCGCGCGCGGCCAGGCCGCTCGCCCTCTGCAACTGCCCGTCGCCGCTGCCGGGACTGCCAAAAGTCGTGATGGCCCCATCGACGGCGAACCTCGCGACCAACCCATCGGCCGCGTTCAGAGCGAAGATCGCGCCGTCGCGATCAATGGCGATATCCACCCATCTCGGGGCGGCCAGACCGGGCACGCTCAAGGCTCGAACGAAGTCGCCAGTCGGGTCAAACGCCAGCAGGCGATCACCGGCTGCGAGGTAGACGATGCCGTCCGGGCCGACCGCCACACCGGTCGGCCCGATCAACTGCCCGGGCCCCGCGTCTGGGCCCCTGATCATGCCGAGATAGCTCCCGTCAGACGAGAAGCGCTGGACGCGGTTGTTCCCGCGGTCCGCGACGAGGACGGCGCCGGACGGCTCGACGGCGATGCCACTCGGGTCCAGGAATAGGCCCGCGTCCGCGCCGCGTCCGCCAACGTACATGTCCGCCGCGGGAGCTTCAGGCAGAGCGGCCGCGGCGTACCGGTCGGTCGGGACCCGGTAGATCGTGAGATGGCCATAGCGGTTCTCGGGATCACTGAAGACCACATCGAAGTGGTCCCGATATAGCTCCTCGTTAAGCCGCGCGGCGAATCCCCGATCACGTAGGCCGTCATCGAACGCCACGTAGGCGATCTTCGCGGCCTGCAGCCGAGTGACGAGCTCCTTGGCACTCCGGAGTGCGAAGACGTCTCGATACCACTGCTGGCGCCCCTCGACTGCGTAGCCAGCCGACCACGAGTAGTACGGCCAGCCGAGGTAGACCTTGCGCCCAGCGAGCAGGATGCCGTGGACGACGTAGAGGTCGGACAGGAAGACGTCCTGCGGCTTCGTCTCCGTGCGGACCCATTCGTACAGGGGATCGCCATCGAGACCAGCCTGGTACATCCGCTCGTTCTTGATCGGGACGAGGTCGATCAGGCCGCCGGCGACAATGACACCGGCCAGACCAAGGGCGATGAGTCGGGTTGGAAGCCAGGCAGACGGGCGGGACTCCCACAGCCACACCAGCCCGAAGGCGACGAAGAGGTTGGCGACAATCAGCCACGTATGGATGAACTTGTGGTTGGCGAGAGTCTCGACGCTGAACTGGACGAGGAAGGCGAGCCCGACAAGCGCAACGAATGCCAGGAAGACACGAGCCTGGCGCCAGGTTCCAGCTGCGAGGCCAATCCCTGCCAGGAGCAACTTCGGGCCGAAGATGAAGCCCAAGTAGGTGGCCACGCGCAAGGGTGTCGGGTCGTCGACGACGTAACCCCAGTGGAACGCCGGGTAGGCCTGCTCGCCAGCCATGGTGCCCGGCCGCAGGAACATGAGTTGCGGGATCGCCGCGAGGGCTGCGGCGAGAGCCAGACCCACCATCAGCGCCCGATTCGGGAATACCACGAGCATCACACCCAGGACGACTGCCGAGGCCATGAAAATCGCCCCGTTGTAGAGCGGGAGGAGCCCGGCCAGCAGCCCGCACAGGAGGTAACCGGGCAGCCATGGGTCGCGCAGCGTTGATCGGAACGCGCCAATGGGGTGGGCGAGCGTCACGGAGGCGGCCCGGAAGAGACCGCTTACCGTCGTTGCGAGGCGACGACGCACGCCATCGAGCCCAGGCTGCGGGGGGCCAAGGTGCGGCAGAGGCAGTCGGTCAAGCAGGAACAGGAGGACGACCAGCAGGATCCCGATCGCGCTCGGGAGGTGGCG
>JBDSJV010000280.1:0-7053 GCA_039917225.1 Candidatus Limnocylindrales bacterium | reverse complement strand
GTCTCGATCAAGGACACGGTCGCCTCGTTCAAGGAGATCCTCGACGGCAACGTCGACACCCTGCCCGAGCAGGCCTTCTTCCTGGCCGGGACCATCGACGATGTCCGTGCGAATGCGGCCAAGCTGGAAGGTTGATCTGATGCCCCTCCTTCTGGAGATCGTGACCCCCGAGAAGCTGGCCTACAGCGACACGGTCGATGCCGTCGTCTTGCCCGGCAGCGAGGGTGAGCTCGGCGTCCTGCCGCACCACGCGCCGCTCGTCTCCATGCTCGGGCTTGGTGAGCTGCAGATCCGCAAGGACGGCCAGATCGAGTCCTTCGCCATCGCCGGCGGATTCCTCCAGGTTCGCCCGGACAAGGTCGTGGTCATGGCCGAGATGGCAGACCTGGCCGCTGAGATCGACCTCGAGAAGGCGGCCAGGGCGCGCGTCGAGGCCGAGAAGGCGCTCGAGAGCGGCTACCACGAGGGTGCCGACCTGTCCGCGGCCCGTGCCGCGCTCCAGGTGGCGCTGCTCCGCCAGCGTGTCGCCGAGCGACGACATCGCGAGGGTCCCCGCCGCCGCCGCGGGTAGTCACGACGTGGCCGAACCCCGACCATTCTACTGGGAGTACACGCCGCAGCCGGTGGTGCGGGAGGCCTTCCGCGTGACCGGCGGTGTCGCGCTGAACGGGACTGTGCCCGTGGCGGGCGCCAAGAACGCGGCTCTCAAGCTCCTGGCCGCAGCGGTCCTGACCGGCGAGCGCTGCCGGTTCACCAACGTCCCGGAGATCGAGGACGTCCGGGCGATGGCCGACACGCTCCGCGACCTCGGCGTCGTGGTGGACCATCCCGCGCCCAATACCTACGAGATCTCCGCCGGCGACGTTGACTGGCTGTTCGTCCCGCTCGAGGCGGCGGCCAAGATGCGGGCGAGCTTCATGCTCCTCGGACCGCTCCTGGCCCGCTTCGGCGAGGCGATCATGAGCAACCCCGGCGGCGACCGGATCGGGCGACGGCCGGTGGATCTCCACGTCGATGCAATGAGGGCCCTCGGCGCCGAAGTGGACTATCGATACGGCTACTACTACGCCAAGGCTCCTGGACGCCTTCGCGGGGCCGAGGTGACCTTCCCGTTCGTGACCGTCATGGGCACCGAGAACGCCATGCTCGCGGCGACCCTCGCCGACGGCCACACGGTGATCCGCCCCGCGGCCCAGGAGCCGGAGATCGACGATCTGATCGAATTCCTGCGAAAAATGGGCGCCGACGTCCAGCGAACAGCCCCCGATACGATCGAAGTCCAGGGCAAGAAGCGTCTTCGCGGCGCGGAGCACCAGGTCGTGCCGGATCGGATCGAGGCGGGGACGTTCGCGATCGCCGCGGCCATGACCGGCGGCCGGGTGACGATGGAGGGCGCGCCCTGCGACCATCTCGACGCCCTGGTCCAGATCCTCGGCTCGATGGGTGTCTCGGTTGAATGCGGGACCGACACGCTGACCGTCGATGCGACCGCCACGGGGCCGGGCTCGTACAAGCCCGTCGACCTCGAAACGGCACCCTATCCCGGCCTGGCCACGGATCTCCAGCCGCCGACGAGCGTGCTCCTGACCCAGGCGAATGGCCGCTCCACGGTCCACGAGGCGATCTTCGAGGATCGACTCGAATGGATGGTCGAGCTCCGCAAGATGGGTGCTTCGATCGAGCTCCCGGACGCGCACCACGCCATCGTGGAGGGGCCTTCGCATCTTGTCGGAGCTGAGGTGGAGATCTCCGACCTGCGCGCGGGTGCGTCGCTCATCCTCGCTGCCCTGGCGGCCGAAGGAACGTCCACGATCCACGGTGGACACCATGTCCGGCGTGGGTATGAGAACATCGAAGCGAAGTTCCTGGATCTCGGCGCCCGGATCGAGCGCGTCCAGGAGGGGGATTCCAGCACACCTTCATGAAGATCGGCATCGACCTCGGCACCGCCAACGTCCTCGTCCATGTCGAGGGCAAGGGCATCGTCATCCAGGAACCGTCGGTCGTGGCGGTCGACGACGACAACCGCATCCTCGCGGTCGGCGCGGAAGCGCGCGAGATGATCGGCCGGACACCCGGCAACATCACCGCCATCCGGCCCATGAAGGACGGCGTCATCGCCGACTACGTGATCACCGAGGCGATGCTCCGCTTCTTCATCAACAAGGCGACCGGCGGCAAGTTCATGTTCGGTGGTCCCGAGGTCATGATCAGCGTGCCGGCCGGCGTGACCTCGGTCGAGAAACGGGCCGTCCGCGATGCGGCCCTCAAGGCCGGGGCCAAGGAGGCCTACCTCATCGAGGAGCCCCTGGCGGCCGCCATCGGGGCCAACGTCCCGATCAGCGGACCATCCGGCAACATGATCATCGACATCGGCGGCGGGACCAGCGAGATCGCGGTCATTGCCCTCGGCGGGATCGTGGTCTCGACCTCGCTGCGCGTCGGCGGCAACAAGTTCGACGAGCACATCGCCTCGTACATCCGCAAGAAGTACAACCTGATGATCGGCGAGCGGACGGCCGAAGAGGTCAAGATCACCATCGGGACGGCGCTTCCCCTCGAGCGCGAGCTGTCGATGGAGGTCCGCGGCCGCGACCTGATCGCCGGCCTGCCGCGCACCATCCCGATCACCTCGTCCGAGGTGATGGAAGCCATCGAGGTGCCGCTCCAGCAGCTCGTGGCGGCCGTCCGTCACGTCCTCGAGCAGACGCCGCCGGAGCTGTCGTCCGACATCATCGACAAGGGCATGGTCATGACCGGCGGCGGGTCGCTGCTGCGGAACGTCGACAAGCTCCTGACCCAGGTCACCGGCGTGCCGTGCCACGTCGCCGAGAACGCCCTGAACTGCGTGGCGCTGGGGACCGGCGAAGCGCTCAAGCACTACGGCTTCTTCAAGAAGTCGCTCGTCCAGTCGTTCTAGTGTCGCGACTCGCACGTCGCCTGCCGGTTCGCCGGCTGGAGCGGGGACCCGGTCCGCCGGCCGGCCATGCGGCCATCGAGTCGGGGAGCGGGCGGGCGACTCCCGGGGCCCGACCCCCGGCCCGACCCCTCGGCCGACCCACCGCCCGACCCACGGCCCGACCCACCGCCCGACCCACCGCCGCCGCGTGAACGCTCAGCGTGCGTATCTCGAGCCGGATGGACCCGCGGGCCGCCAGCCTGCACGCCTGACGAGCAGATCCGTCGCCGGTGGCCCCGCTGCGGTTGATCCTGCACGCCCGCCGTGCAGGCGAGGGCTCGCTGTGCTCCGCGGCCGCCCCACGGCGGAGATACGCACGCCCAGCGTGCAGCCGCTGGGATGGGCGCTCACCGACGAACCGGCCACGGACTTGCGGGGCGGGACACCAGGCGCGCGAACCCGCCCGTGACCGAAGCTCGGGCCTTCGTTGACCTCCACTGCCACACCTCCGCCAGCTTCGATTCGCTGGCCTCGCCGCGGTCCGTCGTGGCCGCGGCCGTGCGGCGGGGACTGACGCACCTCGCGATCACGGACCATGACCGGATCGACGGCGCGCTCGCGGCCCGCGATGCCGCACCGGACGGCCTGACCGTGCTGATCGGTGAGGAGATCAGGACCCGCGACGGCGACCTCATCGCCGTCTTCCTGTCCGAGGCCATCCCGCCGGGTCTGTCGGCCGCGGAGACCATCGCAGCGGTCCGTGAGCAGGGTGGGCTGGTGGGCATCCCACATCCGTTCGACCGGTTCCGTGGTTCCGTGGCTCGAAGCGGACCGCCGCGGGAGATCGAGGCACTGGCCGGCAGCGTGGACTGGGTGGAGGCGTGGAACGCACGTCTGATGGTCGGCGACGGGAACGCTCGTGCCGCCGAGCTTGCCCGTGCCGCGGGGGTCCCAGGCGTGGCGGTCTCGGATGCCCACACGGCCATGGAGGTCGGTGTCGCGTACAGCCTGATGGCGGGCGATCCGGCCACAGCGTCGGGCCTTCGGGCTGCCCTGGCGGCAGGCCCCGAGCTGGTCATGGGCCGCGCCTCGGCGTACCTTCGCCTCGTGACGCCCGTGGCCAAGGCGATCAACCGTGCCCGCGGGCACGGTCGGGTTCGTCCGGGAGCCACGTCATGACCGGGCCCGATCCGAGCCCGGAGGACTCGGGCGCCGCCGACGAGCCGCGCCCGGACGCCGAGCCCGAGGTGTCGGCCGACCAGCTGTCGCTCACGCGGCGGCTCCGCCAGCCCCGGACGATCATCTCGCTGGTCGTCCCCATCGTGCTCCTCGTCCTGTTCGTGCGGAGCCTGCCTGGGTTCCATCTCGACGAGCTGCCGGACAAGATCCTCGGCGCGAACTTCGGAATGCTGCTGCTGGCCCTCGTGATCTTCTACGCGGGCTTCCCGCTGCGAGGGCTGCGCTGGGCGATCCTCGTCCGTAGGACCGGTTACCGTCTCGGGGTCCGCGACGCGTCGGAGATCATCTTCCTGTCCTGGCTGGTGAACTGCCTCGTGCCGGCGAAACTCGGCGACGTCTACCGGGCCTACCTGCTCAAGATCAACACCAGCGTCTCTCTCTCGCGGACCTTCGGGACGGTCTTCATCGAGCGCGTCCTCGATCTCTTCGCAATCGTCGGTCTCGCCCTGGCCGCCGGTTTCGTGTCCTTCCGATCCGGCCTTCCGCCCGAGATCCAGCTCGTGTTCGTGATCGGGATTGCCATCGTCGTCCTGCTGGGCATTGGCCTGCTCACTCTCCGCAACTTCGGCCGTCGAATCATCGTCCGACTGCCGGTCCCGGCGCGGATCGTGGAGTTCTACGACCGGTTCGAGGAAGGCGTCTTCTCCTCGCTCGACCTGCGTGCCCTGCCCGGGCTCATCTTCATCACCGGGCTCATCTGGGCCACCGAGGCCACCCGCCTGTACGTGGTCGTCCTGGCCCTCGGGCTACCCGACGTCCATATCGGTATCAGCGGCGCCTTCTTCATCGCCCTGGCCGCGTCGCTCCTGACCGCCATCCCGATCACGCCAGCCGGCCTGGGCTTCGTGGAGGGTGCCGTCGTGGGCCTGCTGACGCTGGCGTACGGCGTTCCCCAGACCGAAGCCCTGGCCATCACCGTCGTCGATCGCACGATCTCCGTCCTCACGATCATCGTCCTCGGGGCAATCTTCTACGCCGTTTCGAGCAAGCGGCGCGGCACCGGGCTCACGGAACAGCCCGAATCCGCCTGAGGGTACCGGTACCGCGGACCACGCGGGACCCACGCCGACCACACCAGACCACCCACTTCCGTGGCCGGCCGGCGCGGTCGGCCGCGGTACCAACGGGTGATAGGGCCGGAGCACCTGCGATCCGATAGTCGTGACAGCGCATGGAAGCGCCAAGCACCCGATAACGGAGCGCCTGGTACCGCCCGATGACCACGCACACAGGTCGAGCCTTCAACGAGTGGCTCCGCACCCAGCTCAAGGCCAAGAAGATGTCGCAGCGACAGCTCGCCCAGCAGTCCGGCGTGGATCATTCGACGATCTCGCGACTCATCCGCGGCGATCGCATGCCGTCCCTTGGCACCGCCACTGCGCTGGCTCGCGGACTCCGCGAGATCCGCGAGGACGCCGACACGACCCAGTACCTCGGCGTCGTCGCGAATGGGTCGGCGAGCCCGACCGCCCGCGTCGAGTACGCGCTCCGGGCCGACGACTCCCTGGGTGAGGCCCAGGTCCGCCAGATCATGGAGTACTACCTCGCGGTCCGGCTTCGACGCTTCGGTCGTGTGTTCAGCGCACCTGAGCTCTCGCCGAACGCGGCCAGCACCAAGGGATCCGACGCCGACGTAGATCTTGGGCAGCACGCTAGTCCTGGGTCGTCGAACGGTCCCACCGGCCGAGGTGCCGAGGACGGCTCAGCTGGCCCCCGCCGCGGTGAACCACTACCGGCCGGCAGCCGCCCGCTCGGATTCGCCCATCTCCCACCGCGGCCGCAGGGCCTTGCCTCGGCTGGGTTTTCCGTGCGGCGCGATCCAGCCCCTTCGCGGGGCACAACCACGCCAACCATCACTCGACAGTCGGGGAGAGGCTCCGACCGCTACTGACTTCGAATACTCACGCACAGGCCCGGCGATCCTCCTCGTCCGGGTTTCGGGGACAGCGAATGCCGGCGTTCGGGGCGCCGGCATTCGCGATTCCTGGGGCGAGTGGTGCGCGCGATACCAACCTGAACCGCGCGATTCGACCTAGTTCCGGCGGCCCGTCCGCGTGGTGTCGGCGAGGCCGGCCGCGTATGAGCTTTCGACGATCGGCTCGATCAGGCCGAAGTCGCCATCCCGGCGCCGGTAGAGGATCGCCAGTCGCTCGTATTCCGCGTTCACGAAGACGAAGAAGTCATGGCCCAGCTCGTCCATCCGGGCGGCCGCGTCCTCTTCGAACATCGGCTCCACGTCAAACCGCTTGTGCTTGACGATCCGACGCGCTCGCGTCTGGTCGGTCTCGCCATCGGCGATCCTGCGCAGGATGTCCTTCTCCTCGTCGGGTCGCGCGCGGACTCGCGGCTTCTCCTTGAAATCCACGGCCCGCCGCTCGATCTTGTCGATCACCTCATCGATGCCGGCGCGATGGGTGGCGGCCGCCGCGCGACCGCGGAGCGTCTTGCCGTCGATCGTCAGGGTGACGTCCACGATGTGGGTGCGATCGGTACTGCGATGCTGTTCCATGGAGAGTTCGACGTGGGCATCGCTGCGGTCGTCGAGGAGCCGCTCAAGCTTGGCGAACTTCCGCTCCGCGTACTTGCGATCAGCGTCGTGGACATCCAAATTCTTGCCCTTGACGATCGTTCTCATGGTTGAACCTCCCGATCTCGGCACGCTTCGCCTGTAGTCGGTGCGCCTTGGGTGTCGGAGGGGCCGGACCCCGCAGCCACCCGTGGTTCGAGTATAGACCGGGGGTCCCCGGGCGCCCACCGGCGACCCCGGGCGCCCACCGGCGACCGCGGGTGCCCTCGGGTGCCCTCCGGCGAGCCCCTTCCGCGCCCGCGCCAGGTCATCGCTCCCGCGCGACGGTGATCGACGACACGGCCAGCGCGCCAGCCGCCATCAGTGGCCACGCGCAGGCGGCCAGGGT
>JBDSJV010000279.1:0-6653 GCA_039917225.1 Candidatus Limnocylindrales bacterium | reverse complement strand
GCCATCGCCTGGGCGGCGAAGCTCGCGTAGATCACGAGGAGGCGGAGATCGTCATCCGTGAACTGGTTGAGCCCCAGCTTCGACAGGACCAGCACGCCCAGCACGGCGTCCTCGAAGAGCATCGGCGCAAGGATCATCGACTCGTCGATGGTGCCGTCCGTGCCCGCGATCGTGCTCGCCCGGAAATCGGCACCCGCGTCCGGCAGATTCTGGGCGACTCGATGAGCGGCTACCCAGCCGGTGATGCCCTCGCCGACCTTGGTCCGTAGCTGATCCGGCGTCTCATCGACGTATTCGCCAACCTGCCCGAGCATGGCCACCGGGATCAGGTCGTCGCCCGACTGTCGATAGACGCGCACATTGTGGTAGTCGATCAGCTGCTTCAGCTCGATCGCAATGGCCTCTCCGATGGCCGTGACATCGGAGAGGCGGTTGAGCCGCGCCCCAAGCTGCTGGATTGACTGGAGTTGTGCCGTCCAGGTCGCCAGCTGGGCATAGGTCTGGGCGCTGCGCAGCGCGGCGCTGGCCTGGCTCGCGAGGTCGGAGAGCGCCAAGAGCTCGTCGCTGGACCAGGGGTGCGGCCGGTCGTGGTAGATCGTCAGGCTGCCAACAGGGTCGGCCGCGCCTTCGTTCATGAGTGGTGCGACACAGACGGTGTCGTAACCCTCCTGAACGATCGTTGCTCGCGCCGCAGCGGCGTGCGGGTCGTCCCGGACGCCGACTGAAAAGCGCGGTCGCGCCCCGGGGCCGGCCTCGTCGGGCAGCGCCCAGGGGCCGCCTTGGCGCATCGCCTCCAGGTAGGCGGACGACAGGCCACGCGTCGCAACGGCGCGTCGGGAACCATCCGGGTTGAACAGGAAGACCGCCGCACGATCCCCGTCGAACATGGTCATCGCGTGATCGAGCAGGCGGGACAGCAACTCGTCCGGATCGAGATGGCTGCTGATGTCCCCGGCCACCCGGCGGAGGGCCTCGGCCCAGTGCATCCGACGATCGGCCGCGGCCGCGGCGTCCGCCGACCCGATGATCGAACCCAGGAGTTCAGCAGCTCCGGCCAGGAGATCCATGGTCGACGGCGACGCCGGTTCGTCCCCGGCCGCCACCACCAGGAGCGTGCCCCAGGATCCCGAGGGGTCGGGGATGGTGCAGGCCAGGCGACGCCCGGACACACCGAGGGGGAGTTCCGCATTCACCAGGCCCTGGTCGTCCACCACGCGACCAGGCTGCGCGAGCGCGCGGCCGAACAGCCCGGCATCGGTTCGCACCGACGCCAGTCGGAGGCCCGTGGGTCCGGACAGGGCCGCTGGCTCGAGTCGGTCGTCGGCGAGCCGCCAGACCGAGACATGGCGGAACCCGAGGCCCTCCCGAATGATCCGTGTCGCGGTGCCGAGTAGCGCATCCGCATCAGCGGGGGCACTGACGACGGACGCCGCAATCCGCCCGAGAGCGGAAAGCACCCGCACGGCGGCCCCGGTGTCAGCCGCGCCGGCGCCGGTGTCGATCGAGGCTCCGTTGCGATCCGTCGCACCGGTGATGCCGGATCTGGCTGTCCGTCCTCGTCTGGATCGAAGGCCGCGGATTTGTGTGGTCGCGTCCTCGGGGGCACCCGACACGGCGGCGCTGAGGAAGCGGTTCAGGTCACTCCGTCGGTACCGCCGATCGCCACGCGGGTTGATGCGGTAGTAACGGAGCCGACCGGCGTCGCTCCAGGCGCGCACGGTGTTGGAGTGAACGCCAAGCACTTCGGCGGCTCGCGTCACCGTGAGCGTGGCGTCGGACGGGCGTGGGTGCGGAGACGAGGGCATTGACCCACCGGTAGGATCTGTGAAGTCCCCGTTACTCTACGAACCCTACAGATCTTGACAATGGGACCAAAGTCCCACCGAGCGCCAGCGCAGGACTACCGCTCGTGGTTCGAGCCCTGCCGCCCCCCCGTCAGACGCACGAAGGCGATCGTGACGAGGGTCGAGAGCGCGCCGATCCCGATGACCGCAAGTGCGGCCGCAAGTGGCGCCCCCACGATTCCCGGACCCTCGCCGCCAGAGCGCGTATCGGACCCGGCTATCGCGGTCGGGTCGGGCGACGCCGCCAGGGCGTCCCCCGGCAGGGTCAGGAGCACGAGCCCGAGCGTGATGAGCACGACGGCTGCGAGGAGCAGGCCAGCTACAAGGCGGGGCCGGCGGGTCGAGCCTCGCGCCAGGATGCGCATCGCTTCGGGCTGCTCCAGGGTCGTCAGGATGAGCGGGCGACCGAGCCCCGAGGTCATGCGGGTAGTGCCATCCGGGTCGCGGACCGGGACCCCGGCCACCGTGGCATGCTCGACGCTGGAGACGTGTTCGATGACGACCCGTGCCGCTTGATCACGCGGAAGGTCGTCGGGTGCATGGTCCGGGAGGTCGCCCACCACCCCGACGGTCTCGCGGGGCACCACCACCAGGCCAGGCCCGAGGACACTGGCGTCAACAGAAATGGAATCGAGACCCTCGTTGAGCTGGAACGGGACCTGCTCGACCACGCGGTCGAAGTCGGTCCAGCGGCCCTTGGCGCGGGTCTGAAAGCGTGTCCGCCGGAAGACGAGCGGCCGGTGGTCCGCGTCCGTGAACTCCGTCTCGCTGTCGATGCGCCCCGTGATCCGGAGGTAGCGTGCGGCTCCCGATGCCGCGATCTCGTTGGCTTCGGCGATGGTGACGCTGGGGGCAGAACTGAGGAGTCGCCCGATCCTAAGCCACGGTCCGAAGGTGCGCAGGATCGCCGTCGCGCCGAACAGCGCAACGAAACCGGCGGCTATGACGAGGAGGCCGTCCACGGCCGGGATCATAGCCGGGCATGGAAAGGCCCGGAGGAACCTACCCGACGCATGGACCTTGATGCGATCTCAGCCGTTAGTGTCGCTCAGCCCCTCCAGGCTGGGTCCTACGCTACGGCCGTTCGGCACCGGGCGTCAACGCTACCTGTCCACCAGATTGAGCCGACGGCACCGGGTTGTCCACAGGCTGTCCACAGTTGCGCCGCGGCAACAGTTGCGCCGCGGCAACAGCCCGACGTCAGCTCGAGGATCGCCCGGTCGCGGGGTCGATGGCGCTGACCAGCCCGCCATAGCTCGTCAGGATCAGGCGTCCGCCAACCAGCTCGGCTGCCGTCACCACATCGGAGTGAGCGATCCGCCAGGCGACCTCCCCGTCGTCCTCGATCGCGAACGTCTCGAGTTCGGACTGGAGCAGCACGTGGTGCAGTCGTGATGAGGCGATGACGCGCACGATCGGCGTCGCCGATCGATGACTCCAGCGGAGTTCTCCCGTGCGCGCCTCGAGCGCATAGGCGTGGAACCCGTACTGCACGACGAGGAGGCCGGCGGTGTCCCACAGAACGGCCGTCGGTTCGTCATTGATGGTCGAGGCGAATCGGGCCGACCACGCTCCACCTGGCCCGTCGATCCGGAGTTCCGCGCGGCAGCGGGCGTCGGGGTCATCGCCGACCAGCGACCCGAGATCGAGCAGCGAACCGCCCGCCTCGGACAGGGCAAAGACGGCCGCCGCCTGGCCCGAACCGCCCCATCGCCAGCGGGCGCGCAGCCCACCCGGATAGGTCACGGTTGAATCGTGCGGGTCCGCGGCGCGCGCGGGCCCACCTGGCGGATTCATCCGGTGCTGACCGGGCCCGGAGCTTCCCCCTCGACTGCATTCGCACCCGGCCGGTCCTCGGTCATCGGGGCCACGACCGCATCGGCGAGCATGCGCAGGGTTCCAGGCGCCACCGGGAAGACCGCCGTCGGGAGCCCGGCCGCCGCCCAGACCGTGGAGAAGCGGCCAAGATCCGGATCCATGATCACGCGGAGCCGGCTCGGGTGGCCGAAGGGTGGGATACCGCCGATGACGAAGCCGGTCAGTTCGTTCGCCTCGCTGGCCGTGGCGCGTCGGATGTCGGATCGCCCGAGAACCGCCGCCAGCCTCGCGAGATCGACGCGGTTCGGTCCGGAAACCAGGCAGATGATCGGCTCGAGGCCGTCGGCCTCGTTCGGCGTCACGAAGACGAGGGATTTCACGATCTGGCCAAGCTCCACACCCACGGCCCGCGCCGCATCCTCGGCGGTATGGGTCGACTCCGCGAAGAGCGTGATATCGAGCGTTACCCCCTTGCGCTGGGCGGCCTCAAGGACACGCCGGATGGCTGGGTGGTCAAGGGTGGGTGGCACGGCGGCGAGTCTAGCGGGTTAGGATCGCCGACGATGGATGCCATGATCTTCGACTGGGACGGCACGCTGGTCGACTCCCTTCCCGCGATCACCCGGACGAACGCCGAGGTCCTCGACCTGTACGGTGTGGCCTACGACGAGGCCGCCTATCGGGCGGCCTACACCCCCGACTGGCGAACGATGTATCGGCAACTCGGTGTCCCGTCCGCGAAGGTCGAGGAGGCAGGCGGGCACTGGGTCGAGCGGTACCGGGCGCTGATGACCGAGGTCCTGCCGTTCCCCGACGTGCACCTGGCCCTCGAGCGCCTCGCGTTGGCCGGGCATCCCATCGGGATCGTGACCGCCGGCGATCGTCTGGTGGTCGAGTATCAGCTCCAAGCCACGGGTCTGGGGGCCTACGTCGAGGTGCTCGTGTGCGGGGATGACCTGCCGTTCTCGAAGCCGCACCCGGCGCCGCTGCTCAAGGCGCTTGAGGAGCTTGGGATCGTCGATCGTCCCTCCGATGTCACGTACATCGGCGATGCGCCCGACGACATGCGCATGGCCCGCACGGTCGGTGCCCGTGGTATCGGCATCGTCTCGATGCTTGGCCTTCGCCGCGATCTTCACGACGCGGGCGCGGCTGAAGTGGCTGACTCCGTGACCGCCTGGGTGGCTGCGCACCTTGCCCGCTCTGGATCTCGGATGACTCCCGGCCGTGGGTGAGCCCGTGGCGGCGATCATCGTCCTCGACGGGGCGGCGCCGACGCGCGCGGAGCTGGACGCGGCGTGGCCCGGCTGGGATCGGGACGCGGATCTCGTGATCGCCGCGGACGGCGGTGCTCGCCTCGCCGACCGCCTGGGGCTGACCATCCGGCAGTGGGTCGGGGATGGCGACTCGCTGGGACCGGACGGCCTCACCGACCTGCGAGCGCGGGGCCTGGAGATCGAACTCGCGCCGCTCGACAAGGACGCCTCGGATGCGGAGCTTGCCGTGCTGGCCGCGGTCGACGCCGGCGCGACGAGGATCGTCATCATCGGGGCACTGGGCGGGCCCCGACCAGATCACGCGCTCGCGAACGTTGCGCTCCTCGGCCATCCGGCCCTGGCCGGACGCCAGGTCGAGATCCTCGATGCCGCGGCTCGGATCCGGCTGGCGATCGGTGCCGCCCGAGACGGACGCGGGTCACTCACGAGGATCGACCTGTCCGGCCGGCCCGGGGACGTCGTGTCGCTGATTCCCCTTGAAACGGCCAGCGACGTTTCGACGCATGGCCTCCAGTTCCCGCTCAGCCACGACCACCTGGAGGTTGGCCCATCACGCGGGTTGTCGAACGTCCGGGTCGCGCCCGACGCCTGGCTGACGATCGGGGAGGGCCGTGTCCTCGTGGTCGAAGGTCCTGCTACGCTCTTGTCGTGAGTGTTCCAGGGTCTGGCGATCGCGCCCCCGACATCGCCCTTTCTGACGAGACCGGCGCCGTACACCAGCTGTCCGGACAGCGGGACCGGTGGACCATCGTCTACTTCTACCCGAAGGACGACACCCCTGGTTGCACGGTCGAGTCCTGCCAGTTCCGGGATCTCGACGTCGATATCCGGAACGCGGGCGCCGAGGTCTGGGGCATCAGCCCCGATGGTGCCGCCAGCCATGCCAGGTTCCGCGCGAAGTTCAACCTGCCGTTCACGCTCCTGTCCGATGAGGATCATGCGGTCGCCGACGCCTACGGGGCGTGGCAGCAGAAGACGTTCCTCGGCAAGAAGTACATGGGCATCCAGCGGTCGACCTTCCTGGTTGGCCCCGACGGCTTCGTCGTCCGATCATGGCCGCAGGTCAAGGCCGACGGCCACGCAACCGAAGTCCTCGCAGCGCTCGAAGAGGCCCGGGCGGCCCGGGCGAGCCTGAAGGACTAGTGCGGACCATGCCGGCCGACGTCGCACTCGCCCATGACTGGCGCCCGGATCGTTTCATGGTCATCGTCGCGCATCCCGATGACGCGGACTTTGGGCCAGCCGCCACTGCCGCTCGCTGGATCGACGCCGGCTCGGAGGGCTGGCTCGTCTGCTGCTCCAGCGGTGACCAGGGCGGCGAGGACTACGCCACCGATCCCCTGGTCCTGGCGGCAACACGCGAGGCGGAGCAGCGGGCCGCCGCCAAGGTCATCGGCTACGCCGGCGTGTCCTTCCTCCACCAGCCCGATGGCGCCGTCGCGAACGAGCTGCCGCTCCGGGAGCTGCTGGTCCGGGAGATCCGCACCTTTCGGCCCGATGCGGTCCTGACCACGGATCCCGAGACGCTCTTCTACGGCGATGGCGGCGTCAACCACGCCGATCATCGGGCGACCGCGATGGCCGCCGTCG
The DNA here is from genome assembly GCA_039917225.1 of Candidatus Limnocylindrales bacterium. Classification (GTDB taxonomy): domain Bacteria; phylum Chloroflexota; class Limnocylindria; order Limnocylindrales; family CSP1-4; genus UBA5189. Next base: position 124 of record JBDSJV010000279.1, on the reverse strand, counting down.
ATGCGGTCTATCCAGCCGCGCGAAACCCCATGGCCTTTCCCTGGCTGGCGCGTGACGGCCTGGCACCGCACGTCGTTCGGCGGCTCTACCTCTTCTGGTCCAACAGCCCCACTGCGCGCATCGA
>JBDSJV010000278.1:0-5924 GCA_039917225.1 Candidatus Limnocylindrales bacterium | reverse complement strand
TGGCGAACCGATCCCCGAGGCCATCGCCGCCTGAACCGAGGCATCCGAACGGACCAGGCCCACATCCGGCCGGGCGCCGACATCCGTGCCGGCGCCCGGCCATCCACCAGCACGACGGCTCGTGTTCGCCTCGTGACGCTCGCTTCAGTCGCCGGGCGCCACCCGATACAGCGCCCGACGCGCCATCCCCGTTTCGGCCGCAACGCGACGCGCAGCCTCTCCGCGGGCGATGCCGGATCCAACGAGCACCTCGACTCTCTCGAGTGCCGCGATCAGGTCCCCGGGCCCAGACGCTGGGGTGGCGGCTGGCAGATCGAACCCAACCCCCCAGCCGAGCACGATGACCGCCTCCCCGAGCACCGGTACCGCTCCGGCTTCGACGGCGTCCGCGAGCTCGCCCAACGGGAGCCGCAGGACCTGTTCGTGGAGCTTCGTCAACTCGCGGCAGACCGCCGCCGGTCGATCAGACCCACAGGCCGCGACCAGGTCGCGCAGCGTGGCGGCCAGCCGCCGCGGAGTCTCGAAGATGACAGCGCCTCGTTCGTCGGTCGCGAGGCGGGCCAGCCGCTCTCGTCGATCCGACCCGCTTCGTGGCAGGAAGCCTTCGAACACCCATCGCGGACCGGCAATACCGGATGCGGCCACGGCGACGAGCACGGCCGATGCCCCCGGGATCGCCTCGACTCGCCCACCCTCGGCCGCCCAGGCTGCCGCCAGCTCGGAACCGGGGTCACTGACCGTCGGCGTGCCCGCATCGGTGACCAGGGCGAGATCCGCGCCGCCGTGCAGGTGAGCCACGAGTTCGCTCAGCCTCCGTGCATCGCTCTTGGCGTGATAGCTCACGCTCCGGGTGGCGATCTCGTATCGCGACAACAGCCGTCGGGTCACCCGCGTGTCCTCGGCGGCAATCAGCGGGACCGACCCAAGGACCTCGATCGCGCGGAACGTGACATCTCCGAGATTGCCGATCGGTGTCGCGACGAGATAGAGCGTTCCGCCCGCCGTCGGTTCGGTCACCTGGCCGCGAAGCCAGGGCCGAGCATGGCCACCGGCGCCAACTGCCGCTTGAACTCCGCGCCCGCCACCATCTTCTCGACGCGCGCCACCAGGTCCGGGTCAAATCCCATCGCGACGACCTCGTCGATCGAGCGATGCCGATCGATGCGCCAGAAGAGCAGCCGGTCCAGCTCCGGATAGGAGAACCCAGCTTCGCCTTCATCCGTCTGTCCGGGCCACAGGTCCGCCGACGGGGCCTTGGTGATGACCGCCTTGGGAACGCCCAGCGCCGCGGCCAGCTGCCGAACCTGGCTCTTGTAAAGGTCACCGACCGGGTTGAAGGCACACGCGCTGTCACCAAAGAGGGTGGTGTAACCGATCAGTGATTCGGTCTTGTTGCCCGTTCCGGCAACCAGGCCACCCCACGTCACCGATCGGTCGTACAGCACCGCCATCCGCATCCGGGCCGCAAAGTTGCCGCGCCGAATGGGCGATGCGTCGTGGCCCTGAGCACCACCGGCACCAAGTTCGTCGGCCGTCCCGAAGTAGGCATCGACCATGGCCGTGATCTCGACGACCTCGCTGGAGCATCCCAACTGGGCGACGATCGTTTCGGCGTCGCGGCGCGAGGCCGGTGAGGAGGTCCGGTACGGCAGAAGCACGCAGTGGAGTCGCTCTGCGCCGATGGCCTCGGCGACGAGGTGGGCGACCAGCCCCGAATCAATCCCACCGGACAGACCAAGGACGACCCGCTCGAACCCAGCCTGCCGGAGTTGATCGCGGATGAACTCGCCTATCATGCGTCGGGCCACATCCGTATCGATCACCAGCTCCGCCGGCAGCTCGAACAGGGGCTCGCCCGAGGGACCGACTGGGACGGTCGGGGTGGGCCGGCTCATGGCAGGACCTCGGCTGGGGCACATTCCGCGAAGGCGTTCATTCGGGGTAGCACCCGTCGAGCATACCCGAGCAGAACTGCCTGCCGACGCTAGATGGCGGCGGGCACCGTCGCGGCCTTGGGCGGCGTCGCGATCGGGAAATGGCACGCCACGTGGTGGCCGGGCGCCACTTCGACGAGCGGCGGAATCTCGGTCGCGCAGCGATCCTGGGCCTGGAAGCAGCGTGTCCGGAAGACGCAACCGCTCGGTGGGTCGATCGGGCTGGGGAGATCGCCGACCAGCCGAATCCGTGCACGCTCCGACTGGCGCTTGGGATCCGGGATCGGGACGGCGGACAGCAGGGAATGCGTGTACGGGTGAAGCGGCGCCGTGTAGATCGTCTTGCGTGGCGCCGACTCCATGATCTTTCCGAGGTACATCACCGCGACGCGATGCGAGATCTGGCGAACAACGGCCAGGTCGTGGGCCACGAACAGATACGCGATCCCGAATTCCTTCTGGAGATCCTTGAGAAGGTTGATGATCTGGGCCTGGATCGAGACGTCCAGGGCCGAAACCGGCTCATCGCAAACGATCAGCTTCGGCCGGAGCGCAATCGCCCGCGCGATCCCGATCCGCTGCCGCTGCCCGCCCGAGAATTCGTTCGGATAGCGGTTGTAGTGCTCGGGGTTCAGACCGACCCGTTCCATCAGCTCCTGAACGGTCGCCTTCACCCCGCCTGGTGGCTCCACGCCCTGGACCTTGAACGGTGCACTGACGATTCCACCCACGGTATGGCGCGGGTTCAGGGCGTTGTACGGATCCTGGAAGATCATCTGCGCCTTGCGCCGGAGCGGGACGAGCTGCTTCGTGGAGAGCTTGCTGATCTCCTCGCCCTCGAGCTCGATCGAGCCGGCGGTGGGGCGGACGAGCATCAGGATCGACCGGGCGGTGGTCGTCTTGCCCGAGCCGCTCTCACCCACCAGCCCGAGCGTCTCGCCGGTGCTGAGGGTCAGGCTGACGCCGTCGACGGCCTTGACATGGGCGATCGTGCGCGGAAGCAGACCCTTCGAACGAACAGGAAAGTACGTCTTCAGATCCGTGACGCGCAGGATCTCGTTCGGTTCGGTCATGCCTAAGAGCCTCCGGCCAGGATGTTGAACACGTCCTGCGTGATCTGCTGGCGCTCCTCGGTCGGCAGATGGCAGCGGACCAGATGCTCGGGAGTAGTTGGCAGTAGCTCCGGCCTGACGTCCAAGCAGGCACCGCTCGTCACACGGTCCGAGTAATTGCAGCGCGGCTGGAACACGCAACCGGCCGGCAACCTGATCGGAGATGGCGGGTTGCCGCGAATGGCCTCGAGACGCTCCGGCAGCTCGCGGTCCATCCGCGGGATCGACGACAACAGCCCGAGCGTGTACGGCATCTCCGGTCGGTCGTACAGCAGGCCGGTTGGGGCGACCTCGACGATCCGTCCCCCGTACATGACGGCGACCTCGTCGGCAACATCGGCGACGATCCCCAGGTCATGGGTGATCATGATGACCGTGGTGCCGAATTCGGCCTGCAGGCTCGTGATGAGTTCGAGGATCTGCGCCTGAACGGTCACGTCGAGCGCGGTGGTCGGCTCGTCGGCGATCAGGAGCGCCGGCGAGTTGATCAGGGCCATCGCGATCATGACGCGCTGGCGCATCCCGCCCGACAGCTGATGGGGATAATCGTCAATTCGCCGCTCGACCGCGGGGATTCCGACGCGGCGGAGCATATCCAGGGTTTCGCGCTTGGCCGCCTTGGCTCCAACCTGCCGGTGGGCGCGAATCGCCTCAACGATCTGGTCACCGACCCGATAGAAAGGGTGGAGGCTCGACATCGGATCCTGGAAGATCATCGCGATCTCCGAACCCCGAAGCGCCTGGACCTCGCTGTCAGACAGGCCGACGAGCTCCTGGCCATCGAGCCAGATCTCGCCAGAGACCTTCGCGGTCTTCCGGTTGATGAGGCCCATGATCGCCTGGGCGGTCACGCTCTTCCCGGAGCCCGATTCGCCGACGATCGCCAGTGTCTTGCCTTTTTCGATCGAGAGCGAGACACCGTCGACCGCCCGGACCAACCCGTCCTCCGTCGGAAACGCGACAGAAAGACCCGATACCGAGAGGAACGGTCGCTCCGCTCCCGCCTCGACTTGCATCAGCCGACCCTCACTCGCGGGTCGATGACCGCATACAGGAGGTCCACGACCAGGTTCGCGAAGATGATGAAGGTCGCCGTCACCAGGGTGATGCCTGTGATCACCGGAAGGTCCGAATCGAGGACCGAGTTGATCGCCAGCGAGCCGAGTCCCGGGAGGCTGAAGATGTTCTCGGAGATGATGGCGCCGCCGAGGAGCCCCGCCAGGTCGAGTCCGGCCGAGGTCACGATCGGGGTCAATCCGGCCCGCAGAGCGTGCTTGACGACCACGACCCGCTCGGGCAGGCCCTTGGCACGCGCAGTTCGCACGTAGTCGTCACCCAAGACCTCGAGCACCTGGTTACGAGTAAGACGCATGTAGTAGGCCGCGTAAAGGGTCGCGAGGACGATCCACGGCAGGATCATCGTCTGCAGGAACTGGCCCAGGTTCTCGAACGGTGAGATGTAGGCCGGGAACGGCAGCCAGCCAAGTTTGAGGATCACGAAGAAGACGAGCATGAGGCCGATGAAGAACGACGGCATCGAATAACCGACCAGCGAGATCCCCATCACCAGCCGGTCCGGCCAGCGACCCCGATTGAGGGCGGCGAAGATGCCGACGGATATGCCGATCGAAAGCCACAGGAGAAACGCCCCGATCGCCAGCCAGAAGGTGACCGGCAGCGCGGTCACGATCATCTTGGTCACTTCCTGATGGCGAGTGAAGGAGTAGCCGAGGCACGGCGCCTCGCACACGATCGGCTCGGGCGAATCGGCGGAGAAGGTGCGCCCGGCGAAGATTCCGGTCACGAACTTCGTGTACTGCGTCAGCACCGGCTCGTCGTATCCAAGGCGATGCCGATTGGCTTCGATGGTCTGAGGGCTGCAGGCCTTCCCGCAAGTCAACCTGGCGGGGTCACCCGGCAGGAGATTGAACAGGAAGAAGACGGTGATGCTGAGAAGAAACAGCAGCGTGATCATCGATAGGACACGACGGATCAGATATCCCGTCACGCGGCGTTCCCTCCCGAGCTGCGGATGAGGAATCCCCGGAGGAGCGGCGGCGCCGCTCCTCCGGGGACTGTTAGTACTGGTTCCTGGCTACTTACGGCTTGACGTAGACGTCGCCGTACGGGTTGGAGCCGTAGGGGCCCCAGAGGTAGAAGCCACCACCATCAGGGCCCATGCCGAAGCCCAGTCCGCTACCGGACAGGGACTGCTGCTTTCCGAAGAACGTCGGGATGACCCACATCTGCTCCATGGTCTGCTTGTTCAGTGCCTGCCACAGGGCGGCCTGCTTGGCACGGTCGGTCTCGGCCTGTGCGACCTTGACCGCGGCGTTGAACGCCGCGTCCTCGACCTGCGACAGATCCCATCCACCCTCCTGGGTGAAGAGCGGTGGGATGACGGTCGACGCGTTCGGCCAGTCAGGACCCCACCCACCGGTGCCGAAGTCGCCGGCAGCCGTCGGATCGAAGACCACGCTGTAGTACTTGCCTCGCTCGAGCGGGGCCAGCTTGACGGTGATCCCGGCCTTGGCGAGGGAGTCGACGATGATCGCCGCAGACCTGCCGCCGGAAGGGGTATCCGCGTAGTTGTAGGTCAGGGTTGGTGCTGCCTCGCCGGACTCGGCGATCAGCTTCTTGGCGAACTCCGGGTCACCCGTATCCGGGATCACCTGGCCGAGAAGGCCATCCCAGAGGCCGGTCGGAGCGTAGTCCTGACCGATGTTCGGCTTGATGGTGCCGTCGGCGTAGTCACCGTAGAAATCGCCACCAGCATTCTTGCGAAGGGCGCTGCGGTCAAGGGCCACGGCCATGGCCTGGCGGATCTTGACGTTCTTGACCTTCTGGACGTTGACCCAGAGGTACCGGCTGTAGATGT
>JBDSJV010000277.1:0-3291 GCA_039917225.1 Candidatus Limnocylindrales bacterium | reverse complement strand
CGCGCGTCAGCCGCGCCACTCCGGGAAACGGGGCGAGGGCCGATGCCCTCACGACCGGGGATCTGGTCACCCTCAGTGGCGGTCGCCTCGTCCGTGATTCGCATCGTCCGATCCTCGGCGCGGCCGTTGATTCGCGCCGGATCAGGCCGGGAGAGTTGTTCGTCGCTCTGCCCGGCGAGCGGACCGACGGTCACCGGTTCCTGCGTGAGGCGGTGATCGCGGGCGCCTCCGCGATCTTGATCGCCGCGGAACTGGACGCCGCCACCATGACGTCCCTGGGCGACGTCACGATCGTGGCCGTAGTGGATCCGCTCGCCGCGCTCCAGGACGTCGCTGCCGGCTGGCGGGCCCGGTTCGATCCAACCGTCGTCGGCGTGACCGGAAGCATTGGCAAGACATCGGCCAAGGAGGCCATCGCGACGGTCCTCTCCGCCAGTGCCCAGACGCTCCGGAGTGAGGGCAACCAGAACAACGAGATCGGGCTCCCGCTGACGCTGCTTCGCCTTGGGGGCGATGACCGCTACGGCGTCCTGGAGATGGGCATGTATACCGGTGGCGAGATCGCCAGGCTGGCAGCCCTCGCGAAGCCAACGATCGGCGTGGTGACGAGCGTGCTCGGAGTCCACCTCAGCCGGATCGGCAGCATCGAGGCGGTGGAGAACGCCAAGGCAGAGCTCATCGAAGCGCTTCCGGACCTCGGGACCGCGGTGCTCAACGCGGATGACCCGCTGGTCCGCGGGATGGCTCGGCGGACCAGGGCCCGGATCATTACCTACGGATTCGCGCGCGACGCAGACATCCGGGCCACCAATGTTCGCTCGATGGGAGCGACCGGGATGCGCTTCCAGCTCCGGATCTCGACCGGGGCCAGCCCGCGAGTGCTTCCGGTCAGGCTCCCGATGCTTGGTCGGTTGTCCGTCCATAACGCTTTGGCCGCCGCGGCCGTCGGAGTGGCTGTGGGGATGGAACCGGACCAGATCGCCGCCGCCCTGTCGAGGGGCTGGTCCGTGCCGCATCGGGTTCAGCTCGTGCGGGTCGGGGGATCGACGATCGTCGACGACACCTACAACGCATCGCCGACATCCATGATCGCGGCGCTCGAGCTGCTGGCTGGCCTGCCGGGCCGACAGATTGCGGTCCTCGGCGAGATGCTCGAGCTTGGCGAGATGGCCGAGGAGGGTCACCTGGCGGTGGGCCGCGCGGCGGCAGCCACGGCTGCTCTGCTGATCACGATCGGGCCGGGTGCGACAGGGATTGCCGACGGTGCCCGCGGTGCCGGCATGGACCCGGCGACCGTGGTCGAGGTCAGCGACCGGGAGGCTGGCCTCGCGGTCCTGCGTGACCGAATGCGACCGGGGGACGTGGTCCTGGTCAAGGCATCGCGGGGCGCCGAACTCGATCGGCTCGTGGATGCGCTCCGGTCCGAGCCGACATGACGGTCGAACTGATCCAGGGCCTGCTGCTCGCCTTCGCCCTGGTGGTCATCCTGATGCCCTCGTACATTCGGCTCTTGCGCGCCATCGGGATGGGCAAGCGGATCCGCGCCGAAGGTCCCGAAGCCCACCTCGCCAAGGGCGGCACGCCGACCATGGGTGGGCTACTGGTCATCGTGGTCGTGCTGGTGCTCTTCTATCTGCTCCGGGGCTTTCCCCAACGGGCGATCATCGCGCCCCTGGCGACGCTGCTCCTCGTCGGCGCACTTGGCGCCGTGGACGACTTCCTCAACGCTCGCACCGGGGAAGGGATCCGGGCTCGCCACAAGCTTCTGTGGCTGGTGGTGGTCGCAGCGGTCGTGGCCTTCCAGATCCAGTCGACCTACAGCATCGACCAGATCGCGGTCCCGTTCATCGGCGCCGTCGGCATTGCACCCTGGCTGTTCGTCGTGTTTGCAGCCTTCGCGATCATTGCCTCCAGCAACGGCGTGAACCTCACGGATGGCCTCGATGGGCTGGCCGGCGGAACCCTCATCTTCGCCTTCGTGGCGTTTCTCCTGATCGCCCTCCTGAATGTCGTTCCCCAGCCCGAAGGGGGTCTCGGCAACCAGCCGAACCTGGCCTTCCTGTGCGCCTTGATCATCGGCGCCCTCCTGGGATTCCTGTGGTTCAACGTTCATCCCGCCCAGATCTTCATGGGCGACTCCGGATCGCTGGCCCTGGGCGCCACGCTCGCGGTGGTGGCGCTGATCACGGGCCAGATCCTGGTCCTCCCACTCATCGGACTGGTGTTCGTGGTCGAGACCGCATCCGACATCATCCAGATCGGGTTCTACAAGATCAGCAAGGGTCGCCGTGTCTTCAAGATGGCGCCGCTCCATCACCATTTCGAGCTGTCGGGCTGGGATGAGGAGAAGATCACGCTCCGCTTCTGGATCGTCGGCATCCTGGCCGGGCTCGTCGGCGTGACGTTGTTCCTCGCCTCGATCGATCAGCTTCGTTGATGACGATGGACGCGCCGATGATCCCCACCGCGCCGATGATCGATCCGGCCGCGCTGACGATGGAGGCGATCCGGGCTGGCGTCCTGCGGGACCGACCGGTCACCGTGCTTGGTTTCGCGAGGACAGGCATCGCCGTCGCCCGGTTCCTGGCCGATGCCGGCGCCAGGGTCACCATCTACGACGGGCGACCGGCCGAGGCCTTCGGCCCGGCGATCGGTGCCCTGGAGGATCGCCCGGTCGCGCTGGCCCTTGGCCCGGACGTCGACCCGGCGTCGACCTGGGCCGATGCCTCCCTCGTCATCACGTCGCCCTCGATCTCGCCCGACTTTCCGACCACGGAGCCAGCGCTCCGCGCCGCCTTGCAGGAGCTCGTCGGGGCGCGAGCAGGCGGTGCCGGCCGTGCGCCGGCCCTCGTGTCAGAGACGGATCTCTTCCTTCGTCTCTGCCCGGCTCCAACCATTGGTGTCACCGGGACCAAGGGCAAGACGACCACGGCATCACTGACGGCCGCGCTCCTGGCCGGCGATCCATCACATTCGGTGGTCCTGGGCGGCAACATCGGAACGCCGCTCATCGACATCCTTCCGCGGCTTTCCCCTGGCCATCGGGCGGTCATCGAACTGTCGGAACTGCAGCTGCCCACGCTCAGCGTTGGGACCACGGTGGCGGTCTACACCAACGTGACCTCGGATCACCTCGATCGGCACGGCTCGCTCGCCGGCTACCGGCGGGTCAAACGCCGCCTGGCGGATCTGGTTGATTCTGAAGGCGCCCTCGTGCTCAACCTCGAGGACCCCGTGGTTGCGGCGTACGCGGGCCTGGGCACCGCACGGTCTGTGCTCTACCGCCTCGAG
>JBDSJV010000276.1:0-4001 GCA_039917225.1 Candidatus Limnocylindrales bacterium | reverse complement strand
GGTCGAGCACCAGGAAATCCCTTATGACGACCTTCGCCAGAAGCTGGTCACCGGGCTCGCCGGGGGCACCCTTCCGGATGTCCTCCGGGCCGATATCATCTGGGTCCCGGAGTTCGCGGACAAGGGGGCGCTCGTCGCGCTCGACTCCGAGATGCCGGACTTCCAGTCGATCGCCGATACGGTTTTCGCGGGCCCGCTGTCGACGAACAAGTGGAACGGCCACTACTACGGCCTGCCGCTCGACACCAATACCCGGGTGATGTTCTACAGCGACAAGGTCCTCGCGGACGCCGGAATCACCTCACTGCCGAAGACCGTCGACGAGTTCGAGGCCGCCGCGCAGCAGGTGCAGGCCAAGCTGGGCAAGAAGGTCTACGCCTATGCCGAGGGCGGTACCGGGGCATGGAGTGTTCTGCCCTGGATCTGGAGCTTCGGTGGCGGCGTGACGAACGCTGAGATCACGTCGGCGGACGGGGTCCTCAACGGCCCCGGCACGGTCGCAGCGGTCACCAAGCTCAAGGAGTGGCTCGACAAGGGGTATCTTTCCCCGAGCATTCTCGGCGGCGGCACCGCCACTTCCGAACAGTTCGGCGGAGGAACGACGGCCTCGATCCTCGAGGGCCCATGGATGCCGGGCATCTTCAAGAACCAGTTCCCGGATCTGAAGTTTTCGTACGCTCCGGTCCCAGCCGGGCCCGGAGGCAGCGCCTCGGTGGTCGGTGGCGAGAACATCGTGGTGTTCAACAGCAGCCAGAACAAGGAAGCGGCACTGGCCTTCACGCGGTTCATGCTGACGCAGGACGTCCAGCTGGCGATGGGCAAGATCGGCCAGATGCCGGTCCTCTCGGCCCTCGCCGGGCATGCGGACCTGCCCGACTACTACCCGACGTTCCAGGAGCAGCTCAAGACGGCCAATGCCCGGACACCGAGCCCGGCCTGGCCGAAGATCGACGAGGCGATCTCGAACGCCGTGCTCAAGGCGCTCCGCGGCGACATGTCCGTCCAGGCGGCCCTGGACGAGGCGGCGGCCGCGGTGACCGCCCTGCTCACCAAGTGACCGGATCCCGCTGACACGATGATTCGAACAGGCGGCGGACCACTGTCCGGGTTCTCCCGGAGGCGGGCCCGCCGCCTGCTTCCCATCTATGGGCTGCTGCTTCCGGGCCTGGCCCTGTACGCGACCTGGGCCGTCCTGCCCCTCGTGAATTCGTTCGTCCTGTCGTTCACGGACTGGTCCCTCACCAAGCCACCGACCCCCGTCGGTCTCGCCAATTACGAGCGGGCAGTGGGCGACCCCATGTTCTGGAAAGCGCTCTCGGGGACGCTCGGCTACACGGGCGTGACCGTGGCCGGGCAGCTGGTCCTCGGACTGGGCGCGGCGCTCCTACTGCATCAGCGCATTCCCGGCCGCTCGATCCTGCGGCTCGTGTACTACCTGCCGGTGATCACGAGCTGGGTCATCGTGTCGCTCGTCTTCCTGTACATCTACAACGGCCAGGCCGGAGCCCTGAACTGGGTGCTTGTCGACGTCCTGCACGTGATCGACCGACCGATCGCCTGGCTGGCCGAACCGGCCACCGCCCTCTGGGCGATCGCGATCCTCGGGATCTGGAAGGGGATCGGTTGGACCATGGTCGTCTTCCTGGCCGGGCTGCAGGCCGTGCCGCCCGAGCTCTACGAGGCCGCCGAGATCGACGGTGCCGGCTCGTGGGCCCGCTTCCGCCACGTCACGCTCCCGGAACTCCGACCGACCTCGACCTTCCTGCTCGTCGTCCTGACGATCGGCGGGCTCAACGCGTTCATCAGCATCTTCGTGATGTCCTCGGCGGCGACCGGCACGATCGGCGGGCCGCTCAACAGCACGGACGTGGTGCTCACCTACCTCTGGAAGCAGTCGTTCGCCCAGCTCGACCTCGGCTACGGGGCCGCCCTCTCGTTCCTGCTGGCCGCCGTCGTGGGCGCGATCAGTCTGGTTGAGCTCCGGCTGGCCCGCGAGCAGAGCCGATGATCGGGCTTCGGCGTCAGCGCTCAACCCGACGATGGCTGACGTTCGGCGTCGCCATGGCCTTCGGGATCGTCATGCTCATCCCGTTCGCGCTCATGGTCAGTACGGCGTTCAAGTCACACGCCTATGTCATCGAGATCCCGCCACGACTGATCCCGGCCCAGCCGACCGTCGACAATTTCGTGACGGCCTGGACGGGTCAGGACTTCGCCCGGTTCTTCCTGAACAGCGTGGTCGTGTCCGTCTCGTCGACGGTCATTGCCGTGACTCTCGGGGCGATGCTCGCGTTCGGATTCGCCCGCTACTCATTTCCGGGCCGGCGGATCCTCTTCGCCGCGCTCCTGTTCACGATGATGGTTCCCGGGATGGTCCTCCTGATCCCGCAGTTCGTGCTGGCCAAGAACCTCGGGATCCTGAACAGCCTCCCCGGTCTCGTCGTGGTCTACGCAACCATGAACCTGGGCCTCAACACCTACCTCCTTCGCGGCTTCTTCTCGACCATGCCGTCGGAGATGTTCGAGGCCGCCGAGGTCGACGGTGCCGGCGTCTGGGCGAGCTTCCGGTACATCGCGATTCCGCTGGCCCGGCCGGGTCTGGCGACGATCACGCTGTTCAGTTTCCTCGCCGCCTGGGACGAGTTCACCTGGGCCATCGTCACCCTCTCGAACAAGGAGCTCTACACGCTGCCGATCGCGATCCGGTCCCTCCAGCGCGCCCAGGCAACGGAGTGGGGCCTCGTCTTCGCGGCATCGTTGATCGCCCTCGCCCCGGTGCTCCTCCTGTTTGTGGTGCTGCAGCGCCAGTTCGTGAGCGGCGCCTTCGTCGGGGCGACGAAAGGATGATCGACGATGGGCGCTCCAACGCACTGGCATCGCACAGCCTCGAGGTGATCCGGCGCTGGCAGACGGATCAGGGCGCCTTTCTCGCCAGCCCATCGTTCAGCCAATACGGCTACAGCTGGTTGCGGGACGGCGCCTTCATCAGCGAGGCGCTCGACGTCGTCGGGGACCTCGAGTCCGCCGCCCGGTTTCACGCCTGGGTGGCGAACGTTGTGCTCGACCGATCGGCCGGCATGGAGCGGGCGATCGGTGCCGCGCGCGCCGGCCTGATCCCGGAGCCCTCTGACTACCTCCACTGCCGCTACGCGCCGGACGGGACCACCGGTCCCGAGGACTGGCCGACGTTCCAGCTGGATGGCCCGGGGATCTGGCTCTGGTCCCTCGGCCATCACGTCCGGTCCGGGGGCACTATTCCGAATCAGGCCGCGGAGGCCGGGGCGCTCGTCGCGCGGTACCTCGCGGCCCTTCGCCACACCCCGGCCAGCGATGCCTGGGAGGAATTCCCGCAGCACGTCCACACGAGCACGCTCGGTGCCGTCGTTGCCGGTCTCCGGGGCGCACGAGACCTCGGCCTCGCGACTGCCGAGGTCGATGCCGCCCGCGACGAGATCGAGGCCGCCCTCCTCGGGCCGAGCGCCCACTGGACGAAGTGGGCCGACAACTCCGCCGTCGATGCGAGCCTGACCTGGCTCGTGGCTCCCTATGGTCTCGTGGAGCCGGACGTCGGGCCAGCCGCGGAGACGCTGCGCCGGATCGAGTCCGAGCTCGAAGATGCCGACGGCGGTGTCCACCGCTACCTCGACGACACCTACTACGGTGGCGGAGCCTGGACGCTCAACACGGCCTATCTCGCCCGGGCTCGCCTTCGGCGGGGTGGGGACGGGGACCGCCAGCTCGCCGAACGGGCGCTGCGCTGGATCGAGGCACAGGCCGATGGGCTGGGGGACCTGCCGGAACAGGTGCCCACCCGGGCCTTGCACCCCGGGCGGATCGACGAGTGGCGCGAGCTGTGGGGCGAATCCGCGCGGCCCCTGCTCTGGTCGCATGCCTCGTACCTGGTGCTCCGGCACGAGCTCGGCCTCGAAGCTCCGTGACGGTCGCGCGGATCGCCGGGATCGGGCTTCGACGGACGTGGGCACGCCCCGGCGCGACCATCG
>JBDSJV010000275.1:0-3238 GCA_039917225.1 Candidatus Limnocylindrales bacterium | reverse complement strand
TGGCCGCAGTCAGGCGAACGGTTCCGGGGTCGCGACAATGCGCTGGCTGCAGGGCGAACGCAGCCAGAGATGCCAACGCCAGCCGGGGAGCTGCTGCTGCTGGGCTGCGGCGATGTCTGGGTCTCGATGGTGCCACTCCGCTACCGCGAGGAGGTCCACCACGACGTCGGGGTGTTCGAACTCCGCGACGGTCTGATCGCCCGGACCACGGAATACTTCGGAGCGCCCTTCCCTGCACCCGAAGCGAGGGCACGGTTCACCGAGCGCGACTGATCGGCGCGGGACGGTCGCCGTTCCCTGACGGACGTCCCGTCCGCCGGTTTCGGCCCGGATGCCTGGCTGCTACCGTGGACATATGCCTAAATCGACCGACCAGACCGACACGTTCCGGACGCTCCATGAAGCGGGCTGCTTCGTCATCCCGAACCCCTGGGACGCCGGTAGTGCCCGCCTGCTGGCGGGCCTCGGGTTCAAGGCCCTGGCCACGACGAGCTCGGGGTTCGCCTGGACCCTAGGCAAGTCCGACAACCGGGTAATGCTGGACGAGGCGCTCGAGCACCTGCGGACCGTTGCCGGATCCGTCGACATCCCGGTCAATGCCGATTTCGAGGGGGGCTTTGCGATCGAGCCGGACGAGGTCGCCGCCAACGTCGCACGAGCCGCCGAGACCGGGATCGCCGGCCTGTCGATCGAGGACTCGAGTGGAGACCCGGCCGATCCGCTGTTCGACTTCAACCTGTCCGTGGCGCGGATCCGCGCCGCCCGGAAGGCGATCGACGACGCCGGCGGGCACGTCCTGCTCACAGGTCGTTCAGAGGGGTTCGTGGTCGGTCGACCCGATCTGTCCGAGACGATCCGTCGCCTGCAGGCGTACGCGGAGGCCGGCGCCGACTGCCTTTACGCGCCACGCGTCGGCACGCTCGAGGACATCGGAGCAGTCATCAGGGCGGTTGCGCCGAAGCCGGTCAATGTCCTGGTCGGCAGCGACTTCACGACCGTGGCGATCCTGGCGGACCTTGGCGCTCGGCGGATCAGCGTCGGCGGAGGGCTGGCCCGGGTCGCCTGGGGCGCCTTCCTCGAGGCCGCGAGGGAGATCGCCGAGCGCGGGACCTTCTCTGGGCTCAACCGCGGCATCCCGTTTGGCGAGATCGACGGCGCCTTTGCCGCCGAGGTCGATCACGAGGCCCAGACAGGGGGCTGACCGCCCCAGCCAGGCTCCGTGGTGGACGGGCGGACCGGGCCGCCTCCTGCCTGTACCCGCGTGCCGGGCGAAGGTGCGCCGTTTGACCTATTGACAACCCCGGGTGGGTGACCGCTATGGTCACCGGCCCCGCGGGCGCACCGGGATGCGTCGGCGGGCGACGGGAGCCCAGACCGCCAAATGGCAGCAACTTCCACCACGCGAGGCGTGGCGCCGCATCAGCTCGAGTTCGAGCTCGCCACGGCGTTGCCGCGGATTGCGATCGAGCCGGAATGGAAGTCGCAGCAGCGCCTTTGGGGCCATTCGTTCCACCCGATGTGCTCGTACCTGGCGAGCTTTCCGGCTGCCCTGTCCCACGCCTTCATCGCCCGCTACTCCCGACCCGGCGACGTGGTGCTGGATCCGTTCGCCGGGCGCGGGACCGTTCCGCTCCAGGCAAGCGCCGAGGGGCGGATCGGCGTGGGCAATGACCTGAACCCGTTCGCCCACCTCCTGACGGCCGCCAAGGTGGAGCCAGCCACGCCTGCCGAGGCCAGGACCCGGCTCGCCCGGCTGACGCTCGCCTGGCCGGGCGCGGCCGACCGCTGGCTCCCGCTGGCCGACGCCATCCAGGCCGACCCCGAGCACGGCGGACCCGAGCCGGTCCCGGCCGAGGTGGCAGTGGCCTTCCACCGAACCACGTTTGGTCAGTTGCTGTACGTCCGAGACGCGCTGGATCTGGGCGATCGGGTCGATCGCTTCCTCGCCGCTGCGATCACCGGGATCCTGCACGGCAAGAGCGCGTCCTACCTCTCCGAGCTGATGCCCAACACGTTCAGCATGGCCCCACGGTACGTCCGCGACTACGCGGCCCGGACCGGTTTTCAGTCCGCCGAGCGCGACGTCTTCGCCGGCCTCGGTGCCAAGCTGGATCGCCTCTTCCGGGCTCCACTCCCGTCCTCGGCAGGGATCGCACTCCTGGGGGACGCCCGCGACGCTGGGGCCCGGTCGGCGGCCGCGCTGCGTGCCCACGGACTGCCGGATCGGGCCCGCCTGGTCGTCACCTCGCCCCCGTATCTGCGAGTCGTCAAGTACGGCTATTACAACTGGCTCCGAACCTGGTTCCTCGGGTTCGATGCGCAAACCATCGACCAGGCCCTTGACGATGCCCACCACCGCGCGCCATACACCGTCTTCCTGCGAGAAGTCCTCCACGGTCTGCGACGAGCCCTGACCGACGATGCCGTGGTCGTGCTCGTCATCGGCGACGTGGCGACGGATCGGGGACGGAACATCAGCAACGGCACGGAGCTGGCCGAACACATCTGGGCCGAGGCCGCTGCCCCCGAGGGATACCGACTGGCGGGCGTCGCGCTCGACGCCGTCCTGCCGAACCGGAAGATGACCCAGCTGTGGGGCGCCGAGGCAGGCCGCGCAACGCAACTCGACCGCATCCTGGTCCTCGGGGCCACGGAGCTTGGTCGACGTCGTGCGCTCAGTGCCGCGGCAACTCCAGTGGACTGGACCTGGCCGCCGCGCCTCCGCGTGCTGTAGGCGGCGCGGCAGTCGCGGCCGCGCCCCTGCCGGGCCTCCGCGGCCGTCGCGGCCTCGCCGCTCCCGGGCCGCCGCTCGCTAGAATGCGGACATGCAGCAGATGTACCACCCATCGGACCTGGCGTCGATGGACCCGCTCGTCCTCATGAAGAACCTGGACCACGTCCGCATGACGAGCCGCCGGCTCAGCTACATCCTCCAGCAGCAGGTGCATCTCTACGCGCCCGAGGCCAACCAGCTGCGTGAGCAGATCGATCGGTACGTCGAGGCCGAGCGCCAGATCGAGAGCGAAATGTCGCGGCGGCGCATCCGCGCCTGAGCCTCAGGCTTCCAGGACTGCCTGTACCCGAGCCTTCCCGCGATCCCGGTCGACGATCTCGGTGACCATTGCCGCCAGCGATGGCATCTCGTGAAGCGAGAACCCGATGCCGTGCGCCGCCAGATCGTCCGGGCCCCAGCCCTTGAACAAGCCCCGACCGGCCACGCCGCACATCTCGTCGTACA
>JBDSJV010000274.1:0-2528 GCA_039917225.1 Candidatus Limnocylindrales bacterium | reverse complement strand
GCCGTCCGGATGAGACGACCCCGGCGGGAGATCGCGTGGGTCGCGAGCGACGCGACACCCATCGCCACGAGGGCGCGCTCGGCGGTCGGCAGGGGCCGAACCGCGGTCAGGAACTGATCGGCCCGGGCCCGGTCAACGACCCGCAGCAGAGCGTGGCCACGCTGGGTCAGTACGAGCAGCCGCTGGCGTCGATCCTCGGGCTCCTCCTGTCGTTCGACCAGGCGGCGGCGAACGAGTCCATCGACCAGCCGACTCGTGGCGGACGGCGACCGCGCCAGCGCTTCGGCCAGGTCCCCGATGGTCGTTGCGGTGCCCTCGGCCAGCACGTACAGCGCCGCAAGCTGCGTGAAGCCGAGTCGCAGTTCGCCGAGCTGGGACGCAAACCCGATCACGAGCTCCCGCCACAACGCGCGGCCCATCGCGACCCGCTCCGAGATCTGGCGGACATTCGGGCTTCGCGGGCCTGACGCGAGTGCCGATGACCCAAGGTCCGCCTCGAAGCGGCGGGCAATGGCCCGGACGCTCACGGCTCGGGTCCGGCGTCTTGGTTCAGTGGGCAGGGTCATTGGCAGCCATGGTACCGCAGCCGATCCTCGGTCGTATGCATGAGTGCATGGACTTCACGCTCACGGTGCCCGGGCCGGGGCACTATTGGGCCACCGTCGTCCGGCGGCGTTCCGTCGCGCCAGCTGGCCGGCCACTCGCAGGAGATCATGAACCAGGTCGCATTCATCTTCCCGGGCCAGGGCTCGCAGGCCGTCGGCATGGGCCAGGCGCTCGCGGAATCGTCGCCCGCCGCAGCGGCGATCTTCGCCGCAGCCGATGCCGCGCTCGGCGAATCCATCAGCAGCCTCGCCTGGAACGGGCCCGAGGCGGACCTCAACCAGACCGAGAACGCGCAGCCGGCACTCCTGGCCGCTTCGATCGCCTACCTCGAGGCGCTCCGCGAACGATGGGCCGATGTCGGTGTGGTGGAGCCCGTCCCGGCATACATGGCCGGGCACTCGATGGGCCAGTACACGGCCATGGTCGCCGCCGGCGTGATCTCGCTGGCCGATGGCGTCCGGCTCGTCCGCGAACGCGGCCGTCAGATGCAGGCGTCGGGGCAGGGTCGCGACGGGGCGATGGCCGCCATCATCGGCCTGGACGACGCCGCACTTCCCGAGCTCATCAGCCGCGCCGCGACGAGCGGCACCTTCGGCGTCGCGAACCGTAATGCTCCAGGCCAGGTGGTCGTGTCCGGCGATCGTGCCGCGATCGAGGCCGGTGCCGAGATCGCCCGGTCCCTCGGCGCGAAGCGTGCCATCGTCCTGCCGGTCAGTGTCGCGGCACACTCCCCCCTGATGACCGAGGCCGCGGCCGCGATGCGCCGGATCCTCGCCGACGTCGCGTTCTCGGATCCGGCCGTCCCGCTCCTCGCCAATGCAGACGGCCGCGTCCTCGTTACGGCGGAGGCCTGCCGCGCCGAACTCGTGGAGCACCTGACCGCAGGTGTTGACTGGATCCGGGTCGTCGAGATCATGGCCATGGCGGGCGTCGATGCGTTCATCGAGGTCGGCCCTGGACGTGTCCTGACCGGGCTCACCAAGCGCATCGCGACGCAAGCCGTCGTCTTCGCGCTGGACGATCCCGGGGCGCCAGGCCGCCTGGCAACACCAGACCTGGCGGCCACCGCCTGATGAACCACCGCAACCCAACGAGCCGCTGAACGACCGCATCAAGGAGCCCAAGACCGTGCGCATACCCGACTACCAGCGCCGCGTGGCCGTCACCGGACTCGGCGTCGTCAGTCCCGTCGGAAACGACGTTGCGACCGCCTGGAACAGCCTCCTGAACGGCGTCTCGGGGCTGGGTGAGATCACCCGTTTCGACGCCTCCGGCTATGACCAGCGGGCGGCCGGCGAGGTCCGCGGATTCGAGCCGACCGACTGGATGGAGGCGAAGGCCGTCCGCCGAAGCGAGAGCGACATCCACTTCGGCGTGGCGGCGGCCAAGCAGGCCCTGGCCGATTCGGGTTTCGAGATCACGGACGAGAACCGGACCGAGGTCGGCGTGGTCTACGGCTCGGGCGCTGGCGGGCAGCGCCTGATGATCGACAGCTACCGGACGCTCCACGAGAAGGGCCCCAATCGCGTCCCGCCCACGTTCATCGCCAATGCGCTCGTCGACTCAGCCTCCGGGATGATCGCCATCGAGACCGGGGCGATCGGTCACAACATCTGCGTCGTTTCCGCCTGTGCCACGGGCACCCACAACGTCGCCGAGGGGGCCGAGGCCATCCGGCGCGGCGATTGCATCGCGGTGATCAGCGGCTCCACCGAAGCCCCACTCATCGAGGTGGCCCACGCCGGCTTCGGGAACATGCGAGGACTCGGGTCGCCGCGACCAGGAGAGGAACTCGCGACGGTCTCCCGGCCGTTCGATCTGACCCGGAACGGGTTCGTGCTCGGTGAGGGCGCCGGCGGCCTGTTCCTGGAGGACCTCGAGCTGGCGAAGGCCCGCGGGGCGAAGATCTATGCCGAGGTCGT
>JBDSJV010000273.1:0-7060 GCA_039917225.1 Candidatus Limnocylindrales bacterium | reverse complement strand
CAGGCATGGTCGAGCTTCATGTTCCTCCTTCGTCGCACGTCGCCCGAAGAAGCTCGAGCAACCGCTCGGCGATCCGGTAGCTTCGGCCGCCCCCCATCACCAGCACGGCATCGTTCGGCTGGACTTCACGGGCTAGCCATTCGGCTGCCGCGTCGACTGACCCTGGCGCCGCGACCTTGAGGCCGGCATCCACGCCCCGAACGGCCTCAGCCAGTCCCTCCGCGCTGGCGATCGTGGTATCAGGGTCCCGTCCGGCCCAGATGTCGGCCACCACCACGGCATCCGCCGCGGCCAGTGAGGTGGCGAACTCGTCCAGCAGTGCCGCGGTACGGTGGAACGTCAGCGGCTCGTAGACGGCCCACAGTCGGCGTTCTGGTTCGCGTTGGCGCATCGCAGCGATGGTCGCCGCGATGGCCGTGGGGTGGTGGCCGTAGTCGTCGTAGACGACGACGCCACCGGCCTCGCCCTTTCGCTCCAGCCGCCGCCCGATCCCCGGGAACGTGGCCAGACCCCTCATGACCACGCCAGGCTCGATTCCAAGGCCCAGTGCGGCCCCCACGACGCCCATCGCGTTGGCGGCGTTGTGACGTCCGGCGGTGGGAATGGCCACGCTGGCGGGAACAGAGTCCGGCTCGACCCCGCTGATCTCGATGGTCGTCGCTGAGGGGGTGGTCGCCGTGATCCGACCGACGAGTAGCGTCGCCGGGCCCAGTCCAGACGCGTACCGTCCCGGCGTGAGGCCGGCGCGGAATCCGGGATCGGCGGGACCGTCGGCAAGGGCCACGCTGATGATGCGCAACGGCAGCGATTCCGAGATCCGATCAAGGAGCGTCGCCACTCCGGGATCCCCGGCGTTCGCCACCAGCGTTCCACCGCGGGGCATGTTGCGGATCCAGCGCTCGAAGGCGTCGGCGACGGCCCCGACATCGGCAAACACGTCCGGGTGATCCCACTCGAGGCTCGTCAGGACCGCCAGGTCGGGTCGGTAGGCGTCGAAATTCCCCGCGTACTCATCAGCCTCGACCACGAACTGCGGGCCGGTACCGACGCGCGCGGTGGCGGGGACCCCACCAGAAATCGCCGTGGGGAGGAGCGCGCCGACGAAGGCCGACGGATCAAGCTCCGCCTGAACGAGGACATGGGTCAACCAGCCACTCGTGGTGCTCTTGCCGTGCGTCCCGGCCACGGCGACGAGTTGGCGTCCCGCGGCGGCATCGGCAACGACCTGTTGCCAGGACTCGATCGGGATCCCCGCGCTGGTTGCAGCCACGAGCTCCGGGTGACCCGGCGCGATCGCCGTCAACGCCTTTGTGACCGCCAGGCGCGCTGGGACGGGCCCAGAGCCACCACCGGTCAGGTGCGCCGGGTCGTGGACCCAGGTGACCTCGATCCCCGCCGCCTCCACGGCCTCGGAGTAGGGAGATGGCCCGCCGGAGTCGCAGCCGCTGACCCGAGCTCCCTGAGCGGCTGCCAGCAGAGCAGCGGCCGACGCGCCGGCCCCGGCGATGCCGATGACGTGGATCCGCTCACCAGGCGGGATTGGGCGGGCGTCCCGAATCGGCAGCAGACCAGCGCCGATATCTCCGGCGGATCGGGTCAACGCGGCACCTCCGCTGCCATCTCCTCAGCCGCCTCGATCAGCCATTCAATGACGGCCCGAGTGCTCTGGTGCCGATTGGCGGCCCGATCGCCCTGCCAGGCGAACCGCCGAACGCTCGTCGATGGCAGCGTGGCCAGGCCCACGTAGGTCAGACCAACCGGCTTCTCCGGCGTTCCGCCGTCTGGGCCGGCGATTCCGGTGACCGACGCCGCCAGTGAGGCCGCGAATTGGACGCGGGCTCCAATCGCCATGGCCCGGGCGGCCTGGGCGCTTACGGACCCATGTGCTGTGATCGTTGCCGGTTCAACCGCGAGCAGACGGGTCTTCGATCCATCCGAATAGCTGACGATGCCACCTCGAAAGTATCCGGAGGCACCTGCTACCTCGGTCAGAGTCGAAGCCACGAGACCCCCGGTGCACGATTCGGCCACGGCGACCGTCAGGCCTCGACCCAGACAGATGCCCTGCAGGCGTTCAGCCAGCGCCATGAGCTCCGGGTCGGCCATGACAGTCAGCGACGCGTCGTGAGCGTTGGTGGCTCGGGCGGCTGGAAGAGCCACGTCTCGGGAATCCCGCGCCTGCCGAGGGCACCGATCGAAACGCCGTTGAGGGTGAAGAACGTGTAGCCGGAAGAGCCACTGCGTACCTCGACCGATGTGGAGCCGGTGAAGGTGAGCGTTCTGCCCTTGGAGAAGACCTTGCCGCTCGACGGGATCGACGGATCCAGCACGCCATCGACCCAGACCTTCAGCCAGGCGTCCCCGCCCGAGATCGTGACAACGAGGTTGACGCCGCGATAGGCCACCGTGACCGAACGTGTCAGCGACGTCGTCTTGCCGTCAGGCGATGTCGCCGTGACCGTGATCGACCAGCGACCGGTGGTCAGCTCAAGCGGCGTCGAGAAGGAGCCGTCGTCCGCTACCTCGACCGACACCGTGCGCACTTCGGGCGATGGCTCCGGGGTCGCTGTGGTCGTCTCGCCATCAGGCGGGCCGACGTAGTTTGCCGTCACAGCCACCTCTCGGGCATTCGACGTCACGCCCTCGACGGGGATCGCTCCGTTCTCAAAGGTCGCGCCGTCCTGGGGCTGGTTCACCGTCAGGGTCGGCGCCTGGATCACCAGGTACGGAACCTTGATGATCACCGTCTGCGGGGTCTCGGTCGGCTTACCGGTCTCCGGATCCACCGCGTCGATCTCGAACTGATTCGAGCCTCGACGCAGGTCGACTGAGACGCTCCAGGACCCGTCGGACAGCGCGACGATGCGGCGCGGTTGCGATTGGCCGGGGATCGACACGGTGACCGTCGCGCCAGGCGACGATGTCCCGATCAGGACGAACGTCGTGGCCGCCTCCTCCACCTCGACAACGGCCGTCGCCGGATTCGTCACGGTGAGGACCGGCGGCTTCGCAAAGCGCAGCAGCTGAACCGCCAGGTACAGGCCGAACAGGATCACCCCGAAGGTCATCAGGGCTGCCACGACGATCGATGGCGAGAAGGTCAGGGTCCGTGGTGTCGTAACGGTCATCCGTTGCGGAATGACGACCGCCTCGGTTGGGGTCTGATCACCGCGCTCACGACGCCACTGGCGAAGGACCTCCTCGGGATCGAGCCCGAGGTAGACGGCGTAGTTCCGCAGGAAACCCTTGGTGTAGACCGAGCCGGGCAGTTCGCGATAGTCGCCCCGCTCGAGCGCGGCGAGGTAGCGCGAGCGGATCTTGGTGTCTCGTTCCGCCCGGAAGAGATCGACGCCCTTGCGTTCCCGGGCCGCGGCCAGTCGGTCCGGCAGCGACGGAACCGGTTCCTGGCTCCGGGCCGACGGCTCGCCCGTTCGGCGGGCTTGAGGTTCGGGTCGCCGACGTCGTTCGCGCTCGTCGTTGCTCATGGGTCTCAGCGATCCCCGTTGAGGCCGTCGTCGAACTCCGTGCCGGCGTCGTCGCGACGCAGGACCACCCGCGCATTCGAGCCATCGAACGCCCCGATGTAGCCGCGCTCCTGGAGTTGGTCGATGATCCGGGCCGCCCGCGCGTACCCGACCTTGAGCCGCCGCTGCAGGAGCGAAGCTGAGGCCCGATCGTATTCGCGGATCACGCTCACGGCGTCCGGCAGTAGTCGGTCCGCTTCGCTGTCCGCCAGCTCGTCGACGTGGCCCTTCGAATCCTCCTCGTTCGCGATGATGCTCATGTCGTAATGAGGGTCGTCGATCTGATCGATCCAGTACCCGGTGATCCGCCCGATCTCAACATCCGAGACGAAGACACCCTGGTGGCGCATCGGCCTCGGGGCGTCGGACGGCTGGTAGAGCATGTCGCCTCGCCCGATGAGATCCTCGGCCCCGGGTGTATCGAGAATCGTCCGGGAGTCGATCTGGGACGCCATCGCAAAGGCTATCCGGCTCGGGAAGTTCGCCTTGATGAGGCCGGTCACGACGTTGACCGACGGGCGCTGCGTCGCGAGGACCATGTGGATCCCGGTGGCCCGGGCCTTTTGCGCCAGCCGGACGATCGGATCCTCGACGTTCTTGCCCTCGAGCATCATCAGGTCGGCGAGCTCGTCGATCACGATGACGATGTACGGCATCCGGTCGGCCGGATCGGCTCTGGTCTCGTTGTAGCCGCGAATGTTCCGAGCCGTCGCGCCCGCGAAGCGCCGGTAGCGGCCCTCCATCTCGTTGACCGCCCACTTGAGGGCAGCCTTTGCACGCTCGGGCTCGATGATGACCGGGACGAGGAGGTGCGGCAGGCCGTTGTAGCCGGCCAGCTCCACACGCTTGAGGTCGATCAGAATCATCCGCACGTCGTCGGGCGTCGCGTTGCAGAGGAGGCTCGTGATCACGGCGTTGACCATGACGCTCTTGCCCGATCCCGTCGCGCCGGCGATCAGCAGGTGGGGCATCTTCGCCAGGTCAACCGCCTGCGCGCGCCCGGCGACGTCGCGCCCCAGCGCGAAGGTCAAACGGGAGGTCGCGCCGCTGGAGAAGTCGACCGACTCCAGGATCCCACGCAGCGTGACGACGTTGAACTCCTTGTTCGGAATCTCGATGCCGACGGCACTCTTGCCGGGAATTGGCGCCTCGATCCGGAGCGACCGTGCGGCGAGCGCCATCGCCAGGTCGTCCGACAGGCCCTCGATCCGGCTGACCTTGATGTGCGCTGCCGGCTGGACCTCGTACTGGGTCACCACCGGCCCCGCGTTGCGACCGACGATCTGCGCCGGGATATCGAAGCTGGCGAGTTTCTTGACGATGATCTCTTCGTTCCGGACATGGTGCGCATCCTCGCCCCCTGTGAGGATCGGGACGAGGGCCGCCTCCAGCAGCTCGAGAGGTGGAAGAACGTATTCACGACGCTCGAGCGTGGGTGGCGAATCGGAAGCATCCGTGATGTCATCGGGGTCGCGTGGGACCTTGACCGGTACCGCAACCGGGGCCATGGGGGCGCCGCCACCGGTGGTGCCGCTCCGGGCTGGGGCAAACGTGGACGAGGTCTGCCCCTGTGATGGGACGCCGGCGGGGATCCGGTCGGGATCGTCGCTGCCCCAGATGCCGGTCTGGCCGGATGACGAACCGCTCAACGCCCCGACCTTCGATCCGCGGCCGGTGATCCTCGTCGGCGTCCGAGCGGGCCTTCCATCTGCCCCGTGGTCGGGTTCCGATCTGGCGGAACCGGCTCGCTCCTCTCGTTGCATCGATGCCGAGACCGTCATGCGCAGCCATCGGGCGAGGCGCGTGCCGGGACGAACGAGGTCACGGAGCGGCAGGTTGAACGCCAGCATGACTCCGAGCGCCATGACCGCGAGGAGGAATAGGAATGCCCCTGGCCGGGTGATAGGCGATACCAGCAGGCCCTCGAGGAACCGCCCCAGGCGTCCTCCGCTCCAGAGGCCCGTGATCTGCACGGCTCCGAGCAACGAGAGATAGGAGATCAGGAGGCCGAGCACGGTCATGCCCCAGCCAGATGACGGGCGCGTACCGGGACCCCATGCGACGTACCAGCCCGCGCCGAGAAGCAGGAGCGGCAGCAGCCAGCGGAGGCTCCCCAGCCA
Source organism: Candidatus Limnocylindrales bacterium (assembly GCA_039917225.1). Lineage (GTDB taxonomy): Bacteria > Chloroflexota > Limnocylindria > Limnocylindrales > CSP1-4 > UBA5189. The sequence continues at coordinate 1,416 of JBDSJV010000273.1, read as the reverse complement.
GGGGCCGACCTCTCCGATCCACCAGTCCGTCAGCCGACCCTGCCCCGGCAGGACCAGGGCAACGAGAGTGATTGCTCCCAGGAGGAGCAGGATCACGCCAACGATCGACCTCGTGACCTCCGGGTTGAGGTCCGGCAGGGTGATCCTGGGCAGCCTCAGTCGGGAACGGCTACGGCTCCGACGCGGTGCGGATCGGCGGCGGCTGGCCACCCTCAGACCTCCACCACGACAGGGAAGACCATCGGTCGGCGTTTCGTCTGTTCGTACAGGAACCGCGAGACGCCATCCTTGATCTGCGTCTTCAGCAGAGCCGTTTCGCTGATGTGGTCGCCGGGCGTCTGGACGGACTTGATGACGCGCTCGACGGCCGCCTCGAGGAGGCGGTCATGGGCAGGGCCGGCGATGAACCCGCGGGTGATGATCTCGGGCCGGCCGATGACGTTGCCCGTCTGCTTGTCCACCGTGACCACGATCATGAACATCCCATCGTTCGCGAGGGCACGGCGATCACGGAGCACGACGTCCCCGACCTCGCCGACCGACAGGCCATCAACGTAGACGTAGCCAGCGGGGACCGGATCGGCCCGTCGGGCGCTGCCATCGGACAGGAACTCGATCGGCTGGCCGTTTTCGATGATGAAGACGTTGTCGGGACGGACGCCGGTCTCGATCGCAAGGCGCCCGTGCTGGACCTGCATCCGGAACTCGCCATGGATCGGAATGAAGTGCTTCGGCTTGGTCAGGCCGAGCATGAGCTTCAGTTCCTCCTGGCTGGCGTGGCCCGAAACATGGGCACGCTTGATGGTGTGATAGAAGACGTTCGCACCGGCCTTGAAGAGGTTGTCGATCGTCCGACTGACGTATTCCTCGTTGCCCGGGATGGGGCTGGCGCTGACGATGACGGTATCCCCAGTTCGGATCTCGACGAAGCGGTGATCGCGGTTCGCCATCCGGGCCAGCCCGGCCATCGGTTCGCCCTGGGCGCCGGTGGTGCAGATGACGAGTTCGCCATCGGGCACGTCGTTGAGGCGGTCCTTGGCGACGATCTGGCCCGGCGCGTGGGTGAGGTAGCCGAGGTCGGTCGCGATCCTGAAGTTCTGCTCCATGGACCGCCCGATGACGGCGACCTTGCGATCGAAGGTCGCCGCTGCGTCCAGCACCTGCTGGACCCGGGCGATGTTGCTGGCGAAGGTGGCCACGATCACGCGCCCGTCAAGTGGCTCCATGATCTCGCGGAACGCCTCGCCCACCGTGCGCTCGGAAGGCGTGTAGCCCGGGTTCTCGGCCCGGGTCGAGTCGGACAGGAGGCAGATGACGCCCTCCTCGCCGAGCCGGGCCAGGATGTTGAAGTCGGACAGCCGCCCATCGACCGGTGTGTGGTCGAACTTGAAGTCGCCCGTATGGACGACGATCCCG
>JBDSJV010000272.1:0-4481 GCA_039917225.1 Candidatus Limnocylindrales bacterium | reverse complement strand
TCGCGACCAGTCGCTCAGGCTCGACCAGGCGACCCCGAAGAAGCCCGGCAATGATGGCTTCGGCCATCACTCCCGAACCGACGGTCGCGATCGTGCGCTCAGCAAGCGGGGACATAGGCGCGAGTATGCCACGCGCTCGGGTCCTTGCCGGCGTGAACCGGGCGACGGCCGGGTCCCGGCGCCCTACTGCTTCGAAGTGTCCGGCCTCGTGGCGTCGGGCCCCCGGTTCAGGTCCAAGGTTGGCCCGGTTGCTGCCGCCCGATCCTGCAGCCCGTGACGCAGACGGAACCGCAGGAACTCGTTGTCGCCCGCGCGTCCGATGCAGTTCGGGCACAGGTGGGCCCAGCCCTCCAGGTCGTCGGTGGCTCGAACCTCGTGGTGCGCGCCGCACCAGAGGCAGTCAAAGGACCGGCGGTAGGGCATGCGCTCTGGGCTCAGGTCGATCGTCCATGGATCGGCCCCGGTCTATTTCGGCTTGGCGGCATCCACGGCGACGCGCGCGGCGTCGCGGTCCGTGAACCAGACGGCGTCCATCTGGGTGAAGTTCGCCCACTCGGTCGGAACCTGGTCCTCGGGGAAGATGGCATTAACCGGGCACTCGGGTTCGCACGCGCCGCAGTCGATGCACTCGTTCGGATCGATGAACAGCTTCCGATCGACGCCTTCCTCGTAGTGGATGCAATCGACCGGGCAGACCGAGACGCAGGACAGGTCGAGAACGTCGACACATGGCTCGGCGATTACGTAGGTCATTGGCTCGAATTCTCCTCTCGCGTCACTGCGCGTCTGCCCGCCCGTTCCAAGTGATCGAAGCGTACCACCGGCCTCCGCCGATTGGGGCGCACGGAGCGACTGTTACGTCGGCAGCGGCTGCCCGTCGCGGCCGACGAATCGGACCGGAACGACCATCCCCTCCTCCCAGTGGCCGGGAATGTGACAGCCAACGAACCAGCCACCGGCCTCCGTGGCTGCGGAGAGCGGGACGGTCCAGGAAACGTCGACCCGCTGGCCGGTCTGGACGACGACTCGGAGCCCAGCCACATCCGGGCGGACCGACACCACCGGCGTCGGGCCCGGCGGAGCGCCGATGGTTGCCGCCTCGGCCGCCTCCCAGGCGTCCTGGACGTCCATCCCGCCGATCACGACTTCGTGAACGATGAGCCCACCGTTGACGATCTGGAGCACGACGTGCTCACCCGGGACAAGATCCACGACCGGCGGAATGTAGGAGTAGTCCTTGGCCACGATGATCACGACCCGCGGCTGATCGGCGGTGCCGGCGGTGATCGCCGGCGTCGCGGGCGGCGTGGCTTCGCAGGCGCCGAGGAGGAACGCGAGGGTGGCCAGGAGGATCGCGATGCGCGACGTGCCGGCCCGATGGATCGGTCCTCCGGGCGCGACAGACGGGGCATCGGACGACATGTTCAGCACGGTCGCCGCAGTCTACGGCCCCCCGCCGGCGGCGAGCGCGACCACTCGATCGGAGTCGATGCGCACGATTGGCTTGACACGCGCGACCGGCGGATCGGATAGTGCTCTCGCCCACCCGAACCTGCGAGAAGCTGGACCCTTCATGACCAACGCCGCACCCGGACCCGCGTCCGCCGCGCCGTCGATGCCGAGCGAAACCGTACCCGCCGTCAAGCTCGTGGGACTCGTGAAGGAGTTTGGAAACGACGAGGCCGGACGCCGCCTCTCCGCGGGCGAGTCGAGCGAGACGGGCGCCCCGATCGTTGCCGTCGCCGGCATCGACCTCGAGATTGCCGACGGCGAGTTCTTCTCGATGCTTGGCCCATCCGGATCGGGAAAGACCACGACGCTCCGGATGATCGCCGGGTTCGAGCTGCCGACTCGCGGCCGGATCCTGCTCCACGGTGAGGACGTTACCAACCAGCCGCCGTTCGAACGGGACGTCAACACGGTCTTCCAGGACTACGCACTGTTTCCCCACATGACCGTCGCCGATAACGTGGCGTATGGGCTTGTCGTGCGGAAGGTCGCGCGGTCCGAGCGCGAGCGCCAGGTGGCCGAGGCGCTCGAGATGGTTCGCCTGACCGGGTTCGACCGTCGGAAGCCTGGCCAACTCTCGGGCGGGCAGCGACAGCGTGTGGCGCTGGCGCGAGCCCTCGTGAATCGGCCACGGGTGCTGCTCCTCGACGAGCCCCTCGGAGCCCTGGACCTGAAGCTTCGCGAGGAGATGCAGATCGAGCTCAAGGCAATCCAGCAGGGAGTCGGGATTACCTTTGTCTACGTGACCCACGACCAGCAGGAGGCGCTGACGATGAGTGACCGCCTCGCGGTCTTCAATCACGGACGCATCGAGCAGATCGGCACCCCGGCCGACGTCTACGAACAGCCCGCGACGCAGTTCGTCGCCGGGTTCGTCGGGACCTCCAATCTCCTGACTGGCCCCGCGGCTCGTGCCGTCACCGGTCAGGACGGCACGTTCACGGTCCGTCCCGAGAAGATCCGGATGGTCGAGCCGGGCGCGGAACCGGCGCCCGACGAGGCCTCAGCCCTCGGGACGATCCGCGAAGTGGTCTATCTGGGCTCTGATACGCGGTATATCGTAACCCTGGATGCGGGCGGCGAACTCGCCGTCACGCAACAGAATCTCGAAACCACCTCGATGGAGGCGCTGGCAGCCAAGGGTCGGAAGGTCCGTCTCACCTGGAAGCGCAGGCACAATCGATCCGTCGAAGGGGGCTAGCAACGGCAGACTCGGCCCGCAGGGCTCGGTCAAGCCATCATGTCGAATCGGTCGGCGTCCCGGCCAAGACCCCGTGGAGGAGGAACATGCACCACCGGAAGTTCCTGGCGACTCTTGGCGTAGTCGCGATGGTCGCGGCCGCCTGCGGAGGCGGGGCCAGCCCGAAGCCTTCGATCGATCTACCGACCTCGATCGGAGCCGGAGAAGGGGCGCTCAACCTCGTGATCTGGGCTGGCTACGCGGAGCGTGGTGAGATCGACCCCGCGTACGACTGGGTCACGCCCTTCGAGACCAAGACCGGCTGCAAGGTCAGTACGACCGACATGACGGACTCGAACAACGGCGTGTCGCTCATGCAGTCCGGCGACTACGACGGCATCTCCGCGTCGGGCGATGCGACGACGCGCCTCATCAAGGGTGAGATCGTCGCCCCCGTGAACACGGCCCTCCTTGAGAACTACAAGAACGTCTTCGCGGGTCTCAAGGATCTCCCGCACAACACCGTCGACGGCGTCAACTATGGCGTGCCACATGGCCGTGGCCCGAACCTGCTTGCGTACAACTCGACCGCCGTGACCCCCGCGCCGACCAGCTGGGACGCTGTCTGGGGCGGCGGCGCCGCGTACAAGGGCAAGATCAGCGTGTATGACTCTTCGATCTACATCGCCGACGCCGCGTTGCACCTGATGAGCACGCAGCCCGACCTGAAGATCACCAACCCGTACCAGTTGAACCAGGCGCAGTTCGATGCCGCGGTCAAGCTTCTGGAGCAGCAGCGCGACAACGGCGCCCAGTACTGGGGGCTCCTGACCGATCAGGTCACCGCCTTTGCCGCCGGCGATATCGTCGTCGGAACGACCTGGCAATACCAGGTCAATCTGCTCCAGGCCGAGTCCAAGCCGGTCGCGGCCGTCCTCCCGGACGAGGGGTCGACCGGTTGGTCCGACACCTGGATGGTGGCCAAGAACGCCAAAAACCCGAACTGCATGTACATGTGGATGGACCACATGATGTCGGCCGAGGCCAACGGCCAGGCCACCGTCTGGTTCGGCGAAGCGCCGACAAGCCAGCAGGCCTGTGATTACGCCGAGACGCTCTCGCCCGGGCATTGCGAGCTGACGCATGCCAACGACGAGCCCTACTACAAGAAGATCTGGTACTGGAGCACGCCGCAGGCCGACTGTGCCGACGCGGATGCCAGCACCGCCTGCAAGGACCAGGACGCATGGGTCGCGGCCTGGACGGCACTCCGCGGCGCCTGAGCCTCCGGCTCGGCCAAGGACGAACTCACAAGGGCTCCCCGGGGTTGACCCCGGGGAGCCCTTCCACCATCACCGCCGGAGATCGATGACCACTCCGATCGCACCCGGCGCGACCCCGCGGCCCAGCTCGAGCGCTGCCCGCCGTCTCGCCACGTGGTTGCATCCGCGTCGCGCCCTCCAGCTGCGCCTGCTGCTCGCAGGGCCACTCGGCTGGCTCGGGATCGTCTACCTGGGATCGCTGGTGATCCTGCTGCTCAATGCGTTCTGGGCGCGCGACGCCTTCACCGGAAGAGTTGAGCCCTTCGCCTGGACCTTGAGTGCCTTCGGAGAGCTGCTTGGCGCCGAGGTCTATCGGACCGTCGCCGGACGGACGGTCCTGATGGCGATCCTCGTGACCATCACCGACGCGCTGCTCGCCTTTCCGATCGCCTATTACATGGCCCGCATCGCATCCCCCCGGACGCGAGCCGTTCTCCTGATCGCGGTGCTGATGCCCCTCTGGGCGTCCT
>JBDSJV010000271.1:0-2771 GCA_039917225.1 Candidatus Limnocylindrales bacterium | reverse complement strand
ACCCTTCTGGATGGCGAACTCCTGCGGACTCACGCATCGCGGTCGGGCTCAGAGACGATCAGCCCCGGTCGCTTCAAGGCGATCCTGTCGGACCAGGTCCGGCTGAACGAGGCGGAGTTCTGGGGAGTCTTGCGGACCAAGACGCCGGCTCCGCGGCCAAGTCCGGCGCCGGAGCCAGCTCCCAGGTCGCTGCCGCTCTGGCTTGCCCTGGCCCTCGAACGCGAGGCCGGCCTCCACCGCGACCAGATAGCGGAGCTCGATGTGGACGAGGCTCGCCGGCTGCTCGCCGAGGCGAGATCGAAGCCGATGGAGTGAGGGCCTGTCGTCGCGCAGACATTCGCTCGCGAGCCGTAGGCTTTCGGAGTGAACTTCGTCGTGGCGCGTACTCCGGATCCGGACTCGCGGCTGCCGTACCTGGTCCGGCTCAGCGCCCGGCGGGCCTCGACATAAAGCCGGTCAGGTTCGCCAGGCATGTTCGTTGGCCTTCATCCACTCGATGAGAGCCTCGGCCTGGGAAGGGCTTCGGCCCGGGCTGGTCAGAAGATCGGCCGCGACCTGGGCGAGCGCGGCGTACCGGATCCCCTCGCGCTCCCAGGCCCGCTCGAATGCCATGAGCCGCACACGAACTCGCGTTCGACCGTGCGTTTTCCTGCCCCGGCGCGTGTATAGGGTTGTGAGCACGGAGATCGTCCTGGCCTCGTCGATGGAAACTGCGTACCAACGCGCCTACGAGGAGCACTGGCACGACGTGTTCCGGTTTGCGCTTGCCTGGACGAACGACTGGGCGGCGGCTGAAGACCTCGCGCAGGAGTCGTACCTGCGCCTCTGGAACAGCCGGACGAGGGTCGACTGGGAGCGCCCGTTGCTCCCCTGGCTGCTGGTCACGACCCGGCGCCTTGCGACGGACCGCTTTCGGGCGCTCCGGCGGCGAGTACTCAAAGCCCCGAAGTCGACGACCCTCGACGAAGCAGTGTGGGACCGCTGGCTCGACGTGCAGGCAGCCATGGCCAGCCTGTCGCCGCTCGAGCGCACGGCCCTCGTCCTGACGGCAGTCGAGGGCATCCCCTACGCCGATGCCGCGACGATGCTCGGGACGTCGGCGGGAGCGCTGCGGGCAGCGGTCAGCCGGGCCCGCGACAAGTTGGAGGTTGCGTGATGGACCGCTCGCGTACTGATCGGGTCATTGCCGACTGGGACAGGGTCTCTCGCCAGGCGCGCCGTCCGGCCCTGCCGCGACGGACGGCCGTCACGAGCGCGCTGCCTGGACCCACGATCGCGGGCATCGCGGGCATCGCGGTGCTCGTCGTCGCGATCGCGGCCGCCGGCGTCTGGCTCGGCCCGCCGCGGGGAGACGGCCCGCCAGGTGCTGGCGTCTCGGCATCACCCGGGGGAACCTCTGGCGGAGAGGGCTCCATCCCTCGCTGCGATGGCGTCCCGCGCATCAGCGCGCCCGCCGAGTCGTACCGAAATTCGCCGATCTACGTCGCCAACGAGCAGCCGACGGAGGAGATCCGGGCCTGGGCCGCCGGCAAGCCCGGCTTCGAGGAGCTCTGGATCGACCGCGATCATCTCGGCTGGATCACCGTCGCCTTCAGCGTGGATGCCGAGGCGCGCCAGGCTGAGCTAAAGGAGCTGTTCCCCGACGTGGGGGTGGTCGCCGTCGGGGTCGACTGGACGATGGCCGAGCTCGAAACACTCCAGCAGCGGGTCAGCGTCGAGATCGGTCCGCTCTTCCCGGTCAGCTCGTGGACCTCGGTCACCCAGGGTGTGCTCGGGATCGGGGTCGGGGTCCTCAAGGAAGAGCGCATCGCGGCCATCGAGGAGCGCTTCGCGGGTGAGCCGATCTGCATCGAGGGAGCGGATCCCGCGGACGTGCCGGCCGAGGGTCCCCAACCCCGGCAGGGCGAGGGATGGCGCCTGCTGGCCAGCGAGCAGGGCGCCGGTCACCCCTATCGCACCGGGATCGCCACCAGCCAGGCCTCATACGAACGCCTCTGGGCCGATATCGGCCTGTCCGGCGACCCTGTCCCGGTCGATTTCGAGTCCGAGGTGGCCATCTGGTTCGGCGCCGTCTTCGGCTCCAGCTGCCCAAACCTCCGGCTGGACGATGTCGTTGTCGAGCGGGAGCGGGCGCTCGTCCACGCGGAGATCGTGCTGGTCGATGTCCCGGCGGGCTGCACAGACGACGCCAACCCGCACGCCTACCTCGTGGCGCTGGAACGGTCCATGCTGCCGTCGGGGCCGTTCGCCATCCAGCTTGGTGCCGACGACCCACCGGCGGGCGTGCCGGAGGAGCGGACCCTCGTGGACGTGGACCTCTCGCGACCCGGAGCGGTCGCCGGACCCCATGACGTGCGGCCCGATCCGTCGTTGCCCGAGCCGTTCGTGCTCGTGTCGGGGGCGTTCATCGAGCCCGAGGTCGAGTATCCGTATCGGCTGTTCGTCCACTGCGGCATCGAGTGGCTCGGGCGTTTCAACGACGTGGCGTGGCGGGCCGATGTCCCGGTCGGCGTCCTCGATTTCATCCCGCCCGAGTGGCAGACCGCGGTCGATGCGAGCCAGACCATCGAGCTGTCGATCATCCTGCGGACCGATCCCGAGCCCGTGGTCATGGCCACCGCGAGCGGCCACGCGGTGACGTACCGGCCGACCACCGAGGAGCAGCCCGGCTGCGACTGACGCAGCGACCAGCGAGATCTGAACGCCGCCCAGAGGGTCGAACTGCTGGGAGCAATGCGCAGCTCGGAGAACTGCAGGTAGATACTGCGTGC
>JBDSJV010000270.1:0-2636 GCA_039917225.1 Candidatus Limnocylindrales bacterium | reverse complement strand
GGCCGCCGCGCGGCATCCCAGTGACGGGAAATCTCGCCAGGAGCTTGGTCGACGGGGGCCGGGTCGCCGGGGGCCGATGATCGAGCCTCGAGCGCCGCCGCGAACGCGGCGTGGAGCTCGACTCGCTCGCCGGCGAACAGTTCTCCGAGGACGAACTCCTGGAGCAGTGCGTGCCGGAACTCCACCGATCGAGCGCCGCGATCCTCGCGACGCACCAGGATCCCGCTATCGACGGCTTCCCGCAGGATTCCCCCGAGCGTTCGAGCCGGGATTTCGAGAACGGACGAAATCAGCTCATCGTCGATCCGCCGACCGGCGACCGCGGCGACACGCAAGATCGCTCGGACCGGATCGGATAGGGCCGCGATCCGGCCGGCCAGGACGTCACCGAGGACCGGCGGGAGGTCGTGGTCCCCAACGGCACCGGCCAGGACGAGCTCCTCGACATAAAACGGGTTGCCGTCGGACCGAGCAAGCAGCCGTTCCACTGTGGCGGCGTCGGGCCGCCCCGCCCCCAGCATCGCGACCTGGGCTTCGACCTCGTCCCGATCGAACGGACGAAGCTCGAGGCGCTCGAAGCGGGGGTCACGCTGGAGTTCCGCCACGAGGGCAAGATTGCCGGTCGAGTCACCGTGCTCGTCGGTCCGGATGCTGATGACGAACAGGATTGGATCGTCCTGCATTGATCGGACGAGGAAGGCAAGCAGGTCCCGCGCGGATCGATCGGCGCGGTGGACATCCTCGATCAGGAGGACGACCGGCGACGAGCGCGCGAGTCGTTGGATCACCCCGAGGATCAATTCGAACAGCCGGGCCTGAGCTGCTCTGTTGAACTCCTGCAGGCCGGGGATGTCGGCCGAGCGGACGGCCAGCTCGGGGAGCAGTCGCGTCAGCTCCGCCCGACCTGGGCCAAGGACGGCGGGGAGTCGTTCACTCGGCGTCTGGCGCACGAGTTCCCGAAGGATCTCGACGAACGGAGCGTACGGGATCCCGTCGTTGCCGGTGCCGTGGCAGCGACCGTGAAGGATGCGCGCGCCATCGGCCACCGCCAGCTCCGAGAAGCGTTTGAGCAGCCGGCTCTTGCCAATGCCCGCCTCACCCGCGACGACGACGGCCCGCTCGCCGGCCGAGGATGCTTCGGAAAGAAGCTCGCGGAGGCGCGCCAGCTCGATCCCCCGACCCACGAATGCACGGCGTCCGGGGGCATCAACCACGTCGGGATCATACGCGCCGCCCGATGGGCCGAAACCACGGAACGGGCGGACCGATGCCGGGCGTCAGGCCGGGCTGAAACCCGCCGTCATCAGGCTCCCGCGAACCTTGCTTCGAGCGCGACAGAGGAGCGTCCGGGTTGCTCCGTGAGAACGCCCGATGGTCGCGGCAATCTCCGGCCCCCGGAACCCGTGGGCTGCGAGGAGGAGGGCATTTCGATCGGCGGATCCAAGGGATTGCAGGGCCGTGGACAGGGCGGCGGCCAGCTCGGATTCGACCGCTACTGCCTCAGGGGTCGCCGGCGCGTGCGGCACAGCCAGGTCGCCGGAGCGGCGGTCGACGACCGAGATGTGCCGGCCGCGGCTTGCCGCGAGATTTGCTCCCACCCGAAAGAGCCACGCACCAGGGTTCTCCGGCGGGCGTCCAGCCTCGACCTCCCGGGTAAGTCGCAGAAATGCCTCCTGCGCGAGGTCCTCCGCCACGTCCGGATTCCGCGTCAGCGCGGTGAGGCGCCCAACCAGCGGCCCACGGTGGGCCGTCCATGCCGCCTCGACGACGCCTTCCGTGACCTGCATTTCGCATCCCCTGGTGCTGTCGGCTGGGCGCCGGCTTCAGCGAAACAATCGTCCTAAGGAGGCACGAGGGCATTGGGCTGCAGGCCAATCTTTGAGGCCGATGCGCCTGGCGCGGAATCGAACGACCCCCGGACGGGCCGGGGGTCGCGGTCTGGGTCAGGTGGTGAGCCCGGAAGGACTTGAACCTTCAACACAGTGATTAAGAGTCACTTGCTCTGCCATTGAGCTACGGGCCCGAGGTGGCGCAGGATACCCCAAGGGCTGCGGTTCGTGCCACGGCGGTCCGAAGGTGGGCCCGACCTTCGTGCGCTCAGTCGGGCTGGTTGTCGATCTGGGCGCGCTGGAGATGGCCAGAGAAATCGACGTAGATCGACTTCCATTCGGTGTACGTCTCGATCGCCGCGTGGCCAGCCTCGCGATGGCCATTGCCGGTTTCCTTCCAGCCGCCGAAGGGCAGATGCGTCTCGGCCCCCGTGGTCCCGGCGTTGACGTACACGATTCCGGCTTCGAAGTCGCGCATGGCACGAAACGCCGTGTTCACGTCCCGCGTGAAGATCGAGGCAGACAGGCCGTAACGGGTCTGGTTGAGCGCGGTGATCGCGGCGTCGAAATCATCGACCGGGATGACCGACAGGACCGGCCCGAAGATCTCCTCCTGGCCGATCCGGTCCATCGGCTTGATGCCCGTGAAGATGGTCGGTTCGAAGAAGTTTCCGTGAGCCAGGGGGCCGTCGGTGGCGGCCGAGCCGCCGATCACGAGCTCGCCTTCGCCATGCCCGATCCCGACATACCGGGCGACCTTCTCGACCGCGGCTGGATTGATGAGCGGCCCAACCTCGACGCCGGCGT
>JBDSJV010000269.1:0-8102 GCA_039917225.1 Candidatus Limnocylindrales bacterium | reverse complement strand
ACGCGCGTCAGGATCCTTACACTGCTCGCCGAACGCCCCCGCACGGTGACCGAGCTGCAGGCGGACCTCGACCTGGCTCAGGGTCGGGTCTCGAGCCATCTCGCCTGCCTTCGCTGGTGCGGCTATGTCATGGCCGTCGCCGACGGCCGATACAACCGCTACCAACTCATCGACCGACGTGTGATCGAGATCCTCGGGGATGCGGAATCGATCGTCCGGGAGAATGCGGACCGGCTGACCTCCTGTCTCGTGCTATCCACCGAGTCGAGCGAGCCGGCACCCCTCGAGTAGGCCCCGCGTCGGCCACGGCTGGCGATGGCCGCGTCAGGCCGACCTGCGACCCCGCTCGAAGGCGTTGTAGCCACGCGACCGAACAGCTTCGGCGAGCACATCAGCGACGACTCCAGCGTCGGCCGCGACGACGGCGCTGCGTCGCTCCAGGTCGACTGAAGCCCGCCGCACGCCGGGAACTGATTCGAGGGCTTCGCTGAAGTGCGTGACGCAGTCATCGCAGGTCATGCCTCCAACCCCGAGGTCGATGAGGATGATCGCTGCACTTTGACGAAGTGATTGTCGGGACCTGGCGAAGAGATCGATGGTCTTCCGCCACTAGGGGCGGGTGGGGTGGCCTACGGGGATTGAACCCGTAACCTCTGGAGCCACAATCCAGTGCTCTGCCGATTGAGCTAAGGCCACCATGCGCGGCGCGATCACCTTGTAGGGAGCGCGGGCCCGCGAAGTGTACCCGAACGGGCTCCTGGTCCAGCCCGGGCCCCGGCAACGGCGAGCCCCGTGGCCGTCCGGGCGTTGCCTCTTGCCAACGAGGCTGCCCGGTTGAGTGCGGTCGGGTGCAGTTGGGAGCAGGAGTTGGTACCACGTGCCACGGGCCGACCGGACCATGGGCGGGGGCCGGACGGCCAGTGCCCGGACTACGGTTCGAGGAGATCGATCGGTGGAGGCCGCTCGGTCACGGAATCGACAGGAACACGAGGGTCATGACCATCTCCGCCCCGACGCACAACGCCTCGCGACGATCCCTGGGTCGTTCCTTCAAGGGTGTCGTCGCGCTGCTTGCATTCGTGGTGACCCTCGCCGCTCCTGGTCTCGTCGCCGCCTGGGATCCGAACAGCTACTCCTCTCCCGATGAGGCGCTGCTGGTCCAGTTGACGAACCAGGCCCGAGCCGCCGCCGGACTCAGGGCACTTACCGCTGACTCGACGCTGACGAGCGTGGCGCGCTGGCGATCAAAGGACATGATCGATCGAGGCTACTTCAGCCATTCAATCCCGCCGAATGGCACCAAGTGGTACAACGAACTCGACCGGATCGGCTACTGCTACACCTCCAGCGGCGAGAACCTCGGGAACAACAACTTCCCCGACGATTCCGCGACGGCGACGATCCAGGACGGCTTCATGGGGTCATCCACACACTGGGCGAACATCCTCGGCAACTGGACCGTCATGGGTGTCGGTGCCTACAAGGGCGCCGACGGCAAGCACGTCTGGACGGTGCTGTTCGCGATCAAGTGCGGCTCCGCCCCTGCTGCCACGCCAAAGCCGGCGCCGACCGCCACGCCAAAGCCGGCGCCAACGGCCACGCCAGAGCCGGCGCCGACCGCCACGCCAAAGCCGGCGCCAACGGCCACGCGAGAGCCGGCGCCAACGGCCACACCAAAGCCGGCGCCAACGGCCACACCGAAGCCGACCGTCGCACCGTCTCTTTCTCCGTCTCCGTCTCCGTCCGCGCGGCCCGCCGTGACCGTTCCGCCCACGCAGGCTCCGACTGTCGAGCCGGCGGTCGAGTCCACGCCGGAACCGACCTCGGCTCCGACGCCAGCCGCAACGACGCCAGCGGCAACGCCGCCAGCGCCGAGCCCGACGGCCGACGGATCGGCGAGCGCGCCTTCCTCCGGCACGGATGTCGAGCCGGGAAGCCTCCAGGTGACCGACGCTCCATTTGCCGGCAATCTCGTGGACACGATCGTCGGCGATGTCGCCGGAGCCTACTTCGGGTTCTGACGCGCCGGGGCGCACCGAAGCCTCGACGGACGTCGTGGCTGATGCCACCGGCTACACTGCCCCGCAGCCCCGTCCAGCGCCGAATGCCAGCGGAGTCTTGATGCCTGCGATCCTCGAAGCGCACGACCTGACCAAGCGGTTCGATCTCGGCTCCGCTCGCGTCGAGGCGCTGCGCGGTGTGACCCTGGCGGTCCAGGCGGGCGAGTTCGTGGCCCTGATGGGACCGTCTGGCTCAGGCAAGAGCACGTTGCTGCAACTGCTCGGCGGGCTCGATCGGCCGACCACGGGCACGGTCGTCTTCGAAGGTCGGGACATCAGCCGCCTGTCCGATGACGAAGCGACGCGGTTGCGGCGAGAACGAACCGGCTTCGTCTTCCAGGCGTTCAACCTGATCCCACTGCTCGACGTTCGGGAAAACATCGCCCTGCCGTTCACGATCGCGGGTCAGGACGCATCGCGTGGCGAGGCGCGTGATCGCGTTCGCGAAGTCATCAAGCTGGTCGAATTGACCGGGAAGGAGCGTCATCGCCCGGACCAGCTCTCGCAGGGCGAGCAGCAGCGAGTAGCGGTGGCGCGTGCCCTCGTGACGCGACCGTCGGTCCTCCTGGCCGACGAGCCGACCGGGAACCTCGACTACACGACTGGCGGGGAGCTGCTCGAGGCGCTCTGGCGGACGTGCGAGGCCTCGGCCCAGACGATCGTCCTCGTGACCCACGACGCCCGCGCGGCGGCCTATGCAGACCGCGTCCTGGTCATCGGTGACGGTCAGATCCGCGAAGAGATCATCCTCGGGAGAAGGGCGGATCACTCGGCCGCCCCGCTCATCGCTCGGCTCGCCCAGATCGGCCTGTAGCGGATATGGGCCTGACCAGCCTGGCACGCCGAACGCTCACCGCCCGCCCACTCCGCTCCGTGCTGACCGTCTTTGGCGTCGCCCTCGGCGTCGGGGTCCTGTCGGCCTCGCTGACGCTGAGCGCCGGGTTGGATGCCGCGATCAACCGGACCGTCGGCGATCTGTTGGGCAACGCCGATCTGCGTGTCTCGTCGTTCCTCGAGCGCGGCCTGTCGGATGCGACGGTGCAGCAGATCGAAACAATGCCCGGAGTCAGCGTCGCGGCGCCGATCATCGAGCACCGGACGTTCCTGGCCGCGACCTCGGGCATCGCCCGTGAGGCAGTGACGGTGATCGGGGTTGATCCTGCTCGATATGCCGACATTCATCCGCTCGAGCTGATCGCTGGCGCACAGCTCGCGCGGATCGATGAGCCGTCGGCCCTCATCAGCGAGCGCCTCGCCGCCACGGATGGGTACGGTCTCGGGAGCGAGCTGACCATCCAGGGCGCTGGTACGCCGGCCCACGTCCGGGTCGTCGGCATCTTCCAGGGCGCAGGGCCCGTGGCGGAATCGGCCGGCCGGACCATCATCGTCCCGATCGGTGTGGCGAGCGACGTCTTCGCCCTGAGCGGCGTCACTCGTGTCGATCTGTCGCTGAACGCGGGAATGACGGTTGACATGGCGGTCGCCAGCCTGGCCGGGCGGATCACCGCAGAGCCGTACGTCCTGGCGGCGCCCGCGGATCTGGCTGCCGGCTTGCGCGCGTCCACGTCCGACTTCATGGGCACGATGGCCTGGCTGGCCGCCATCGTCCTGCTGGTGGGCGCGTTCCTGATCATCAACACGGTCTCGATGACGGTCGGCGAGCGCGCGCGCGAAGTCGGGTTGCTGCGCGTTGCCGGTGCGACACGTGGGCAGATCCTCAGGTTCGTCCTGGTCGGCGCCGCGATGCTCGGTACCGTTGGGTCAGCGCTCGGGCTGGCATTCGGCGTCGGGATGGGCGTGCTCCTGGCCGGCTCGGTCCGAGCCCTGACCGGATTCACGGCCGAGGTCACCGGTTTGGACATCGGAAGCCTCGGGCTGGCCTTCGCGGTCGGCATCGGGGTGACCATGGCCGGCGCCGTCGAACCGGCCATCCGGGCAGCCCGAATCTCGCCGGTCGAAGCGCTCCGTTCTCGCCTCGACATGCCTGCGGTCCTGCGCGGTCGCCTGGTCTGGCTGTCCGCCGTCCTCGCCTGCGTCGCCATCCTCGGGCTCCTGGTCTGGCCGGCCGCTGCCGGGAACGCGGGCGCCGATCGGGCGCTCGCCGTCTACGGGATCCTGCTGGCCGCGACACTTGCCAGCCCGTTCCTGATGCCACCGCTGGCGCGACTGCTCGGTCTTCCTCTGGCACTCGTGCTGCGCCTCGAGGAGCGCCTCGCCCGCGGATCGCTCGGCCGGGATCGGAGTCGGACGGCCCTGACACTCGGTGCACTCGTCATCGGCCTGTCCATGGTGGTGGCCCTGGGCTGGACGGCACAGGCGGCGCGTCTGCGAGCAACCGCCTGGCTCGAAGATGTCGTTCCGGGCGATGCCGTCGTGACCAGCATCCGGGCGATCGGGCCGGGCGAGCCGGTCCTGAGCACACTTGAAGCCGTTCCCGACGTCCGTCGTGTCTCGCCGATCGCCACCTTCGACCTGGCCTACCAGGGCACGCGAGTCGATGCGGCAGCAATCGTTGGGGCGGACTTCCTGGCCGACGGACGGCTCACCTTCACGCAAGGAGACCGGGAGGCGGCGCTCCGGGGCCTCGATGATGGTGGATCGGCGGTCGTTCCGGCTGCGGTTGCAGCCCGGCTGGGTCTCGGGATGGGCGACACCATCGCGCTGACCCTTGGCGGCGGATCGACGCTCGACCTGCGCGTCACCGGCATCGTGGCGCGCTCGATCCCGAGCGGTGGTGGCGAAGCGATCCTCGTCGGCTGGCGCGACGCCTCGGGCCCGATCGGCGTGCCGGGCGCCGAGTCATTCGCCGTGCGCTTCGCGCCGGGAGCCCCGGACAGTTCGCGGGCCGCCCTCGAGGCAGCAGCCGGCGCCCTGGCGCTCGAGGTCAACCCGCTCAAGCGGATCGAGGGCGCGGTGTCCGATGCCCTGGGGCGTGTCTTCGGACTCTTCGATGGGCTCGCCCTCCTCGCCCTCCTCGTCGCCGGCCTCGGGATCGTCAATACCCTCGGCATGGGCGTACTGGAGCGCGTCCGTGAGATCGGCGTGCTCAGGGCGATCGGCATGAGCCGCCGCCAGGCGTCCCGGATGGTCGTAACCGAGGCCATGATCCTCGGCCTCGCGGGAACGATCCTCGGCACCCTGGTCGGTCTCGGGATGGGCGCCGTCCTCCTCCGACTGACCGGTGATTTCACGCCGTCGTTGACGCTGCCGTGGGGCTCGATCGGGGCAGCGGCCGTGCTCGGAATCGGCGGTTCGATCGTCGCCTCCTACTACCCCGCCCGAGTCGCCTCGCGAGTCTCGATCATTTCCGCGGTCCAGTTCAGCTGAGGCGAGCGACGGCTCATTCGGGCCAGGTCGGAGCAGCGCGGAGGGTCTGCTAGACTCGCGGCGTGCGGCCCCGGATTCGCGCTGGAGGATCCTGATTGTCAATGTCGGTGCCACGACTGGACCGGTCCGCCGTCGGTGAGCGCGGAATCACCCTTGCCGACTTTCTCGTCCCGGTCCGCGTGTCGGAGGGCATCGGCGTCCGTCTCCGCCACCTTGCCCTCATCCTGGCGGGCGCCCTCCTCATTGCATTGGCGGCACAGGTCCGTTTCTACTTCCCCGGCAACCCGGTTCCGTTCACCGGCCAGACGTTTGCGGTGCTCCTGGCGGGCGGTGCACTCGGCTTCCGGCGAGGCATCGCCGCAACCGGTCTGTACCTGCTCCTCGGAATCGTGGGGCTACCGGTCTACGCCGATGCCAAGCACGGGATCGAGATCGTTCAGGGCGCCACGGGGGGCTACCTGATCGGGTTCGTCCTGGCCGGCGCTCTCACGGGCCGCCTCGCGGAGCTAGGCTGGGATCGAAACATGATCGGTGCCATCGGCGCGATGCTGATCGGTGATGTCGCGATCTTCGCGCTCGGCGTTCCCTGGCTCGCCTACAGCACGGGCCAGCCAATCAGCTGGGCCGTCGGTAATGGACTGACGCCGTTCCTCCCGGGCGAGTTCGTGAAACTGGCACTGGCCTCCGCGGCCTTCCCCGCTGCATGGTGGCTGGTTGGGCGTCGGCCGGGAGACCGCTGAGCGACCCCGATGCCGGCCTGTTCGGACCGGACAGCGTCACCTGGCGGATTGACCGCGAAGCCTTCCTGCTCCTCGGAGCTGGACCCCGAGCCCTGTTGATGCAGGTCGCGCACCCTGCGATCGCCGCGGGTGTAGACCGTCACTCCAACTTCAGAGACGATCCGTGGCGGAGACTCTCCGGCACGCTCCGCTCGTACCTGCGCATCGTCTATGGCACGACCGGCGTCGCGCGAGCGGAGATCCGTCGCCTCAACAGCCTTCACCGTGGGATCCGGGGCCACCTGCCCGACGGCCGGTCCTACGATGCCCGCGACCCCGACCTTGCCCTGTGGGTCCATGCGACGCTGGTCGATTCGGCGATCGCGACGGGCAGTGCCTGGCTTGAACCGCTGGATCACGCCGCCCGGGCGCGGGCCTACGCGGAGTCGGTGCCCGTGGGGCGGGCGTTCGGGATCCCGGAAGGGAAGCTGCCCGCGAACGTCGATGCCTTCGATGCCTACGTCGCCGGGATGATCAGCGACCGGGGGCCAGTCGCCGTGGGGCCGCTGGCTCGTGAGCTCGCGGACGCCGTCCTCCATCCTCCGTTGAGCCCGGCCATCCGGACGATGACCGGCCCCCTGGCCGGGGTGGTCCCGTCGGGCCTGCTCGATGCCGTCGTTCGCGCCGGTGGCGGCGTCCCCTCGGCGGCGATCGGCTGGCTGTTCTGGCCGGCCATAGGACTCCTGCCGGAGCCTGTTCGAGACGGGTATGGCTTCCGCTGGGGGACACGCGAGCGGGTCGTGAGCTCCTGGCTCGTGAGCGCATGGCGCGCCTGGGCTGCGGTGCTGCCGCGGGGATTCCGGCAGATGGCGCGCGCGACTGCCGCGGATCGACGGATGGCGTCTAACATCGAACCGTGAGCGAGACGACGGATCCGACCTCCCTGGCGCGCCTCGTCGCAGACGCCGGCCACGCGCTTCCGGAGATGCCGCTGCTGACCGACGCGATCGATCGGGAGTCATACCGCCTCGATGAGACCGCCTATCTCGATGCCGGCCTGCCCGGCGCGGTGGCTCTGCCCCGGACGACCGACGAGGTGTCCACTCTTCTCCGGCTTGCCACGGAGCACCGGGTTTCGGTGGTCCCGCGTGGTGCCGGCACCGGCCTGTCCGGTGGCGCGGCCGGGATCGAAGGCGCCCTGACCATCGCCCTGACGCGAATGGACCAGGTCCTCGAGATCGATGGTGCGAATCTCTGCGTGATCACCCAGCCGGGCGTCATCAATGCGACGCTCAAGGACGCCGTCTCCGCGGCGGGCTACTTCTATCCCCCGGATCCTGCCAGCTACGAGACGTGCTCGATCGGTGGCAACCTGGGGACGAATGCCGGCGGGTTGTGCTGCGTGAAGTACGGGCAGACACGCGACGCGGTGCTCGGCCTGGAGGTCGTGCTGGCCGACGGGACCGTGATCCGGACCGGCGGTCGCAGCGTCAAGGATGTCGCGGGTTACAGCCTGACGCACCTGTTCGTCGGCAGCCAGGGGACCCTGGGCATCATCACCGAGGCGACCCTTCGACTGCGCCTCGCCCCGGGGCCGCGGGCCACGCTCCTGGCATTCTTCGACACACTCGATGCGGCCGGGGATGCGGTCGCCAGGATGACTGCTGCCGGTCTCGTTCCCGTTACCCTCGAGTTGATGGACCGCGAGACGATCCTCGCCGTCGAGGACTGGCACCACCTCGGGCTCGACACCGCCGCCGCAGCGATGCTGATGGTCGAATCCGACGCGACCGACGCGGCGGGCGAGCTCGATCGCGCCGAGGCTGCGTGCCGCGCTGCCGGTGGTTCGTCCATCGTCCGAGCCGCCACTGCCCAGGAGGCGGACTGGCTGCGCCAGGCGCGGCGGTCGGCACTTCGCGCGCTGGAGCGCCAGGGGACCGTCCGGATGGAGGACGTTGGCGTGCCCCGATCCCGAGTGCCGGATCTCCTGCGCGCC
>JBDSJV010000268.1:0-6826 GCA_039917225.1 Candidatus Limnocylindrales bacterium | reverse complement strand
GTGATCGCCGTCAAGGGGTTCATTCTGCTGCAGGACGACAAGCAGCTCCAGCTCGCCGACAACCTCGTCCCGGTCGTTCGCCAGGCGGCGCTCGATGCCAACCCGGTCATCGGGGACGCTCTGAACGCGGTGATGGCCAAGATGAGCCAGGCCACCTTGACCGACCTGAACAAGCAGGTCACGGTCGACGGCAAAGCTGCGGCCGAGGTCGCCAAGACGTGGGTCGACGCACAGGGCTTCGCCTTCTCCGGAGGGTCGGGTACCGTCAAGGTCGGTTCCACGAACTTCTACGAGCAGGAGATCCTCGGAGAGATCTACGCCCAGGTACTCGAGAACGCCGGCATCACGGTCGAGCGGAAGTTCCAGCTCGGGAATCGGGAGATCGTCTTCCCGGCCCTGGAGTCGGGCGAGATCGACATCCTCGCCGAGTACGCCGCGACGGCTCTCGAACACGTCAACAAGGGTGCCGGGGAGGCCTCAACCGACCCGGCGGCGACGGTGGCGAAGTTCAACGAGCACCTCGCCTTGATTGGGCTCGTCGCGCTGGACTACGCGGAGGCGACCGACCAGAACGGGTTCGTCGTGACCAAGGAGACAGCCGACAAGTACAGTCTCGTCAAGATCAGCGATCTGGCCAAGCCGGCGCCCTGACCCGCGCGAGTCCCCGAAACCACTGGAGCTCCGGCCAACGGTCGGGGCTCCTTTCGTGCTCCCGCGCGTCACTTTCGCGTCACCTTGTGCGACGATACTTGCCGCTCTCAGTGCCTCACGGAGTTGCCCCATGTTCGAGCGTCTCTTCGGTAACCAGTCCCAGGATCCCGCCGTGATGGAGCGAATCCCACCCGGCCAGTACCGGACCGAGAAGTTCCCCGTCCTCCATTACGGGTCGGTTCCGAGCACGGATCTCGCGAAGTGGGACTTCAAGGTCTACGGCGAGGTCGATTCCCCGTTCACCCTGACCTGGGACCAGTTCAAGACCCTCGCGCGCAAGACGGTCGCGACAGACATCCACTGCGTGACCCGATGGACCAAGCTCGACACCGTCTGGGAGGGCGTCGCGATCCAGGAGATCCTGAAGCTCGCCCAGGTTCGCCCCGGCGCGACGCATGTCGTCGCGCACTCGGAGCAGGGCTACACCGCCAACCTGCCGCTCTCGGTGCTTGATGACGACGACGTCCTGCTGGCCGACACGTTCGACGGCCAGCCGCTCGAGAAGGAGCACGGCTGGCCTCTCCGGTTGTTCGTTCCCAAGCGCTACTTCTGGAAGAGCGCCAAGTGGATCCGCGGCCTCGAGTTTCTGGACCACGACCAGCTCGGCTTCTGGGAGCGCTACGGCTATAACAACGACGCCGATCCCTGGAAGGAAGAGCGATTCTCCGAGTAACGGCGAAACGAGCTCTTAAGGTCGTCGCGTCGAGTCAGTCCCAGGACCAGCGTCACAGTTCCGCGTGGTGCCGGATGGCACTTGACGGTCCCTGCCGGCCAGGCTATGGTGCAGTGGCTCGAAGGGGTTTCGAACATCTAGTGATTTGGCCGGTGTTTACATTGGCCGAGGCAACTAGTGATCGTGGTCCCTTCGGGCGTTTTGTTTGCTGCCCGCGGTGGTCTGCGCAAGGCGGTGGCCGCACCGCCCCACGAAATCGCCGTCCGAGACTCAGGGGTTGCCGCTGAACGTGTCGCAGCCGTCCGGTGACCCCGTCTGGTAGCCGACCGTGAACCATTTCTGGCGCTGGGCGGACGAGCCGTGCGTCCAGGTCTCGGGATTGACCTGGCCCTGCATCTCCTGCTGGATCCGGTCGTCACCGACGGCCGACGCGGCATCAAGGGCGTCGGCTATCTCCGCGTCCGTTAGCGGCACGAGGTAGCCCGTCGCGGCCGCGTGGTTCGCCCAGACGCCCGCGTAGCAGTCGGCCTGGAGCTCGGTCCGGACCGACTGCCCGGCCTGACCTTCCTGGCTGGTCCCGCCCGACAGCGTCCCGACAAGAGCCTGAACGTGATGGCCATACTCGTGCGCGAGGATGTAGGCCTGAGCGAACGGGCCTCCCTGGGCGCCGAACGTCGAGCGCAGCTCGTCGAAGAACCCGAGATCGATGTAGACATAGCTGTCGCTCGGGCAGTAGAACGGACCACTCGCCGATGACGCGGCGCCGCAGCCGGTGTTGATCTGCTCTGTGAAGAAGCGGGTCCTGGCCACGACGTAGCGCTCGCCCGAGGCGGCGAACTCGTCGCTCCAGTAGGCTTGGATGCTGTTGACGTAACCGACGATCCGACAGTCCTCTCGGGCGTTCGCGTCGGGCCCGGTCTTGCACTCGTTGGCCAGGGCGCTGCTCGCCGGCCCGGGCTCGCCGGCACCGCCGCCGATCGTCTGGTTGACCAGGCTGCCGAGTGTCTCGCCGGTCGTCGAGTTGCCGCCCAGAAGGACCCACACGAGGGCGACGATGATCCCGATCCCACCGCCGCCGGCGGCCAGGCCGCCCTTCCGGATCCGCGACCCGCGGACGTCCTCGACCTGCGATGGATCGAGCTTCGCGCCCGTGTTGAACGACATCTCATGCGCCTCCCGCGGGCGTGACACGATGCCTCGATCCAGTGATCAATCGGCACGATCGAAACTCGGCCCAGAAATCGGCTGATCTCACGGTAAGCCAGGGCGCAACCACGTCAACCCCGGAGCGCATGAACATGATCGCGTGGTCAGTCGCGCGGGCGGGATCGCACCGTCGCGAGGCGGACCGAGCCGACGAACGCGATGGCGCCGAAGGCCAGGAGGACGAGGACCGGCGCGGAGACCGGGCCAGTGATCGAGTCAGGCGTGGAGCCGACCGTGTCGGTCGGCGGGATCGTCGGGGTCGGCGGGATCGTCGGGGTCGGCTGCGTGCTCGACGACGGGGCGGGGCTGGGCACTGCGCACGCCGAGCTGTCGATCGTGTCATGGATCATGGTGACGGCGCCGTTCCGTGCCAGTGCCCGGCCCTGGAGCGTCACGCCGTCGTTCAGCGTGATCGAGGTGAGGGCCATGATCGTGCCCTTGAAACTCGTGGATGTGCCCAGGGTCGCCGAACTGCCGACCTGCCAGTAGACATTGCAGGCCGAGGCGCCGTTGATCAGCGCCACACTACTGTTCGGCGCCGTGATCAGCGTGGAAGCCGCCTGGAAGATGAACACGCCCGCACCGTCGAGCGTGAGCGTTCCGGTCAACCCGAGCGTGCCCGACGAATAGACGCCGGCCGTGAGGGTGGTTCCACCCAGTTCCGTGGCCACCGCTGTGGCGGGTGTGGCCCCAGCGGCAGTGTTGTACGCGGTGACCAGGTCGTTCTTTGCCTGCAGGGCGACGGCATCAGCGTAGTGCGTGACCCCCGTCAGGGTCACGGTGCCGAAGCCCGTCACCGACGTACCCGGATGCAGCCCGACGTCGCCGGTGATTGTCGTCGCCCCGGTGTTCGTGATGGTCGTGCCGGCGAGCACGGCAAAACTCGTGGCCGTGCCGAGACCGACCGGCGCCGCAGCGAGGGTCGTGCCGGCGAGTGCGACGGCCAGGAAGGCGGCCGCGCCGATTGTTGCAGTGCGTTTCATGTCATTTGTCCTGCGCGGTGCAGCCATCGGCCGCAACGGTTTGTTGCGGTCGCGCGGCTTCGGCACCGTTCGCTGACCGAGTATGGCGTGCCGGACCCACCACGTCATGACGATTCGTCATGGCTCCGGTCCTTCGAGGACCTCAGTTCAGCGCCGAGGGACGCCGCCTGCAGGGTCAGGCGGGAGCCACCACCTCGATCCCGGCGGCCCGGAGCACCGCCGGAAGGATGACGAGGATCAGCAGGATCGCGATGACGACCAGGGCGAGAAGGCGCAAGATCGTCGATCCGACCGGGCGAGCATCGAGCTGGTATCCCCCGGGAGCGAATCGTCGAGCTGCGTCGCCCACGTTGTCGTCCGGGTCGTCGTCTACGACCATCGGATCACTGCCCGATCACGATCGAGGCGCCCATTGTGAACGCGAGGCCCAGGAAGATGACGAACATGCCCAGGAGCAGGGCGAGTGCTTCGAGGCTGTCCCGCCGGCTCAACCGACTGTCAACCTCTTCCTCGGCCTGTCCGCCGGGTTCCGTGCCGCGGCTGCTGGTGCCGAAGGTCGCCATGAACGCGCTCCTGTTCGAGGAGACGCCGTTCGGCCATCGAACTTGATGGTGCGCGGAGCGGCTCGGTAGAGAGTGTCCGCCCCCGGGGCCGCCGCGTCATGACAGTCCGTCATCCGCCACCGTATCGGCGGCGGCCTACCAGATCTCAGTCCCGCCGAGCCTCGCTTGCGTCCGACGTGCTGCCCCACCCGACGTTGGTGAAAGTCGGGATGAAGCGGTAACCGTGGCCCGGGACCGTGGCGATGAAACGCGGGTGCTTGTAGTCATTCTGGAGCTTGACACGCAGACTGCGTACGTGGCGGTCCACGATGTTGCTCTCGGTCACGAAATCCGTGCCCCAGATGGCGTCGAGGATCTCCTCCCGGGTCACCGTCCGGCCCGCACGACTGGCCAGGAGGTACAACAGGCTCTGCTCGATCCCGGACAGGTGGATGACCGAGGTCCCGGCGCGCACCTCGCGACTGAGAATGTCAATCTCGATCTCGCCAAGCCTGATCACAGGCACGATCGGCCGGTCAGTGCCAGTTGCCCGCCGCGTGATGACGATGGCTCGGGCGAGCAGCTCCTCTGGCGAGAAGGGCATCGTCAGGATGTCGTCCACGCCCAGGTCGAACGCCCGGAGCTTCGTCTTGAGGTCCCCGCGCCGCGTGAGCCCCAGGGCGGGGGTCAGGCGCCGCGTCAGCCGGTTCGAGTCGCCGAGCCGCGAAAGCAGCTCCGTGCTGTCATCGTGGTCCATGTCGATCACGGTGAGATCTGGGTGCCAGTCGCCCATAATCCTCACTGCCTCGGCCAGGTCGGCCGCAGCACGGACCTCGAACAGGCCGTGGTTCAGCGTCAGCTCGATCAGGTCGACGACGAGCTGGCGCTCGTGGAGCACGAGCGCGCGGTGCGGTGTCCGCTCGGGTAGATCAATGTGGCCACGCACCATGCCCCAATCCTCCCACGACGAATTCGCGCGGGAAATTATCTCACGGAGCCCGGCAACCCACAATTGCACAAGGTGGCACGGGGCCCCCGACATCAGCGGGGCGGCACCTCACCCTTGTCGTTGTGGATGGCATCCTGGACCTTGGGACGCCGACATGTGGAGGGGACGAGCCGAGCTTGATGCTCGGCTCGTCCCGAGGCCCAGGCTCTGCCGCGACGCCCCCTAGCGGCGACCGAGCCGGCGTGAGCCGTTGAAGTAGCCCATGACGACCACGACGAGGATCGCGCCAAGGGTGGCGATCACGATGCTCTCGACGTTGATGCCGTCGACTGAGCCCATCTTGAGCACGTTCGTGGCGATGAAACCGCCCACGACGCCGCCGACGATGCCCAAGACAATCATCATGAGCAGGCCCTCACGCGAGCCCATGATCATGTTGGCGAGAAAGCCGGCGATGGCGCCGACCACGATCCATGCGACGAAACCCATCGAGTTCGCTCCTCCTTGGTGCCGGTCCGCATTGGCCGGCGCGGTGTACTGGCAAGACTCGGCCAGCCCGAGGACCGCGACGGCGGTCACGTGGCAGGATCAGGCAGGATCGCGGCGGAAGATCCCCACGGCCCAGAGCACGACGAGCTCGACGATCGTCCAGCCGACCA
Organism: Candidatus Limnocylindrales bacterium; assembly: GCA_039917225.1. Classification (GTDB taxonomy): domain Bacteria; phylum Chloroflexota; class Limnocylindria; order Limnocylindrales; family CSP1-4; genus UBA5189. Next base: position 1,103 of record JBDSJV010000268.1, on the reverse strand, counting down.
GGGCCACGACGGCTGTGACGTCGAAGATCGAGCCCGACGCATGCAGGGCGTCCGTCTTGAGGATCCCCTCGAACGGCGCCACGAAGAGCTGGCTGATGCTCAGGATGCCCGACACGAGGCCGTTGGCCTCTCGGGCGTCGAGCAGGAGCAGAACGAAGCGCAGCCCGATGATGAGTTGGATCAGCCCGAATGCGAGGACCACGATGCGGCGAGTGAGCTCGGCTCCCTCCGGTCCGGTCGTCGTGGTGTGGCGGCTGTCTGTCCGCACGGTCTGCTGGCTCACAACCGGCTCCTGGGTCGCGGCTGGCATGGCTTCCTGGGTGACGACCGTCCGGTCGACCTCGTCTGTGGTCATTGCAACTCCCTCACGCTTCACGTGGCGCGACCCAGAGGGCCGCAGAGACACCTCGGGCGCAACGTGAGTTTCAACTCGAGGGTCGCAATGTCATGACGACCCGTCATCAGGCGGCTCGGGACCGGTTCAGCAAGTAACCGATCGGCACGAAGGCAACCTCGGGTCATCGCGCGTCGCGTCAGTCCAGGAGCCGGATCTCGTCCCCGAGCCGGATTCGACCGGGCTGCGCCACCTGGGCGAGGACGCCCAGCATCGCCTTCGGGGCGCCATGGCGGTCAGGTAGCGGCCCGCGATAGCGCAGGATGGTCCGGAGTGTGTCCAGGTCGCGCTCACCGGAATCGGGGTCCTGGGTCGTGATGGCGCACCGAGCGTCACGCTCGGTCACCCTGAGGATCGCCTGGCCGAGGGCGATCGATCGGTCGATCCAGTCATCCTCGTGGTGCGGGATCGACCCATCGAGCTCGATCAGCATCCGGAACCGGCGTGCATCAACGGATGGAACACCGATCTGACGGGCAAGTTCGGCAACTGATCCCTGGCTGATGATCGAGGCTGGATTGGCGCTCCGCGTTCCGCCGATCTGATCGGTTCGAGCGACCCTGACCGGCCGCCCGGCAATAGGCGTCAATGCTTTGGCCCAGGGCCCGGTGACCACGTGGCCAATGGCAGTTCGCCCGTGAAGGGGCGTTTCCACGGCCTCGCCGAGGCGTACCTCGTCCTCGACCGCCGTCCCGTCCGGGAGCGTGAT
>JBDSJV010000267.1:0-4000 GCA_039917225.1 Candidatus Limnocylindrales bacterium | reverse complement strand
GGATCTCGTCCATCGCGCGGCCTCCCCGATACAGTGCCAGCGTCGCCGCAACCGCGGCCAGGATCGTCTTGTCAGGTCGCATGGCGCGGGCCAGCGGGTCACGGCGGATCCTGGCGATGAGGTCGCGCCGCCCGACGATGAGTCCGGCCTGCGGGCCGCCGATCAACTTGTCGCCGGAGAACGTGACGAGGTCGGCGCCCATGGCGAGGCGCTCGCGTGGCGTCGGCTCATGGGCCAACCCGACCCGCTCCGTCGGGAGCAGGGCGCCGCTTCCGAGATCATCGAGCACGAGCGCGCCGCACAGGTGTGCAAGTGCGGACAGCGCAGCCGGGTCCGGAGCCTCCACGAACCCCGACTGCACGAAGTTCGATGGGTGAACGCGCAGGATGGCCCGGATCCGCGGCTTCGAATTCCCGAGCGCAGCATCGAAGTCGGAGACCCGCGTTCGATTCGTCGTTCCGACCTCTACCAGCCGCACCCCGGCGCGTCGCAGGATCTCCGGGATCCGCACGCCCCCGCCGATCTCGACCAGCTCGCCGCGGGAGACAGCCACGCCTCCGCCACGGCCAGCCAGCCCGACCGCGAGCGCAATGGCCGCGGCATTGTTCGTGACCACCAGCGCGTCCTCGGCGCCCGTCAACGCGATGAGATGCTCCTCGGCGGCCCGGTAGCGCGCACCGCGGCGGCCCGTGGCGCGATCGAATTCAAGGATGATCGCGCCCTCGGCAGCCCGTCTGGCGGCCTCGATCGCGGCCTGCGGCCAGGCGGCACGCCCGAGGTTCGTGTGGACGATGACGCCGGTCGCGTTGATCACCGCCGTCGGGTCTCGCTGGAGCGCGGACCCGCCCTCGGAGCCGCTGCCGGGGCCTTCGCCCGGACCATCGAACGCCCGGAGCGCGCCCAGGAGCGCGGTCCCGAGTTCCGCCACCGAGCGCGGCTCCTCCCCGGCAGCGAGCCGCACTCGCTCGCCCGCGACCACGTCACGAGCCACGGCCAGCACCGCGTCGGCGTCTCGATCGCCGGTCTCGGGCCTCGCCGCGGCCAGCACCTGCTCGACGCTCGGAGGACGCCCAGCCGGCACCTGGCGGTCCATCAGGCGGACACGTGCCGGTACTTCGGCCCGGGCTCCGCTCGATCAGCCATTCGTGGCTCTCCTTCGTTGGCGGGAGCGTATGGGAGTCGAACCCACCACGCGACGCCAAGCGCCGCGCCACCGGTTTTGAAGACCGGACCGGGCACCGGCCCGAACCCGCTCCCGATTGCATGCTAGCGGCTCAGCGACCGAGGGCCGAGCGGCCCCGATCGAGGTCAGCCCTTCGGGCTCCTGGTTGCTGACGAGGGGCCGGCCAGTGCCGCGATGAGCGACAGGGCTGCCCCGGGCGTCGGCACGGCGAACCTCGCCCGGGTCTGCCCGGCTCCGACGTGGATCGTCCAGGCATCGGGCGGCAGCCGATCGAACATGTCCTCGTCGGTCCGGTCGTCCCCAATGGCCAGTTCAAAGTCCGGGGCCGGGCCGATCGACCGGACGTGCGACACGACCTCACCCTTGTTTGCCCAGGCGTAGCGAACCTCGATGACCTTGCTGCCACGCAGGACGGCCAGCTCCGTGCCAGCGAGCTGCTGATCAAGGGTCGAGGCGAGCTCGTTGGCCAGCCACGTGCCGAACTCGGGTTCCACCAGTCGGTAGTGCCAGGCCAGCGCATAGCCCTTCTCCTCGACCGTGCTTCCCGGTGCCCGGGCCGCAAACTGGTCGAGGACCGGGCGGACACGCTCCTTCCAGTCGACGTTCGCACCGGGCCGCAGCGATTGCCACTCGGCACCGCCCGGCTCTCGCAGGAGAGCGCCGTGCTCCGCCGCGAGCCAGATGCCGGCCAGGTGCCCGAACCAGCGATCGAGATCCACGGCCGGGCGGCCGGACACGATCACCACCGTGGTCCCGCGCTTCTGCGCGAGCGCGCCGATGATCTCTCCGACCTCCGGACCCGGAACGGCGTCCGCCGGGCGAGCTGCGAGCGGCACCAGCGTCCCGTCGTAGTCGAGGTAACAGATCCGTCGTTTCGCCGACCGGAATGACGTGCGAAGTGCAGGGATCCGCGGCACGCCCGCGACCTCGGTCGCCATGTCCCGGTCCCGGACCGCGATCTCCAGGTCCGCCACGAACCTTTCGGCCCAGGTCAGCGCATTGCTGCTCCGGACGCGCTCCAGGAGCGCCCCCTGCCGCTCGCGGCGCTCGGCCTCCGGCATCTTCAAGGCGCGCTCCAGGGCTGCCGCAGATCCGGGCACGTCGTATGGGTTGACGCGGATCGCTTCCCCCATCTCGCCAGCGGCGCCAGCGAACTCGCTGAGCAGGAGCACCCCCGCCCGGTCCTGCTGGCACGCGACGTACTCCTTGGCGACCAGGTTCATGCCGTCCCGGAGGGACGCGACCCAGCCCACGTCGGCCGCCGCATAGAGCGCGGCGAGCTCGGACTGTGATACGGACCTTCGCAGATAGATCACCGGGTTCCAGGTCGCCGTCCCGAGCTCCCCGTTGATCTCGCCGACGAGTTCACTGACCTCGCGACGGAGCTCGACGTAGCGCGGGATCTTCTCCCGCGATGGGACGGCCAGCTGCAGCAGCGTGACGCGCCCCCGCCACTCCGGTCGGGTCTTGAGGAAGTGTCGGAATGCCCGCAGCCGCTCCGGGATCCCCTTCGTGTAGTCGAGCCGATCGACGGCCAGGACAAGCTGACGACCCGCATGCCGGGCGTGGAGATCCGCGACGCGCCGAGCCACCGCCCGATCGTCCGTCACGAGACGCTCCCATTCGTCGGTCACGATCCCGATCGGATGGGCCTCGAGTGACACGATCCTCCCGTCGACCTCGACCCGATCCATCCGGCTATCAGTTCCGAGCACCTGGAGCAGCGTCCGGCGGAACGCACCAAGGTGTTCGTGGGTCTGAAACCCGATCAGGTCGGACCCGAGAAGACCATCGAGGATCTCCGCCCGGTGCGGCAGGATCCGGAACACCTCGGGCGACGGGAACGGAACGTGAAGGAAGAACCCGACCTTGATCTCCGGCCGAGCGTCGCGTAGCAGGCGGGGCACCAGCATCAGCTGGTAGTCATGTACCCAGACGGTGTCACCGGGTCGCGCACGCTCCAGGACGGTCGCGGCAAATCGCTCGTTGGCGTCGCGATACGCGTGCCAGGTCTCCGGATCGAAGCTGACCAGCGTCGGGAAGCCGTGGAGCAGGGGCCACATCGTGTTGTTGCTGTAGCCCTCGTAGAAGGCCCGGGACATCTTCGGCGGCAGATCGACCGAGACGAAGCGATGCTCCTTCTCCCACGAGCGGAGCAGGGCATCGCGGCCCGAGGTGTTACCCGACGGGGCTTCCCCGGGCCACCCGAGCCACAGGCCCTTCGCCCGCTCCATCACCGGCGACAGGGCCGCGACCAGCCCGCCGCTGCTCAGCTCGGCATGCCACTCGGAGCCGGTGCGGCGCGTGGTCAGGGGGAGGCGATTGGAGACGACGAGGAGCCGGTCAGACACAGGGTCAGCACTCATCCAGCGGTCAGGTCAGTGGTCCGAGCCTATCATCGGTCCATGGCAACCGACGTCCCCGCGCATCCCGGCCCGCCTGCGATCCGCCTGACCGACCTCACCGATTGCGGTGGCTGCGCCGCGAAGCTGGGTGCCGACCTCCTCGCGGACGCGCTCAGCGGGCTCGGTGCCGAGCCCGCTCCCGCGGATCTCATTGCTGGCCTCAACCCGCCCGATGATGCGGCGGTCTACCGCGTCTCGAATGACCTCGCCGTCATCGGTACCGTCGATTTCTTCCCGCCCCTGGTGGACGACCCGCGGCTGTACGGCGAGATCGCCGCCGCGAACGCGATGTCCGATGTCTTCGCGATGGGCGGGCGGGTGCTGTTTGCGCTATCGATTGCAGCGTTCCCGGAGGACCTGCCGCGCGACACGATGGCGGCGATCTTCGAGGGCGCCTCGGCCAAGGTGCGCG
>JBDSJV010000266.1:0-9464 GCA_039917225.1 Candidatus Limnocylindrales bacterium | reverse complement strand
GTCGGAGCCCTGCGAGTGCGACAGCGGCGAGCTCCCGACGCCCCTCCACGCGTCGCCCTCGACCGTGACGCGGATCCGGCGGATTCCCAGGCCGACGGGCTGGAGATTCGCCTTGCGCCAAGGACGTGGACGCAGGCCATCGCGGTTCCGGACCTTAGCGAGGTGCGGGGTCAGGCCGAAGCGCGACGGGCATTGGAGGTCGCGGTGGCCGGCGGGCACGGCCTGCTCCTGATCGGACCGCCTGGCGGCGGCAAGACGCTCCTGGCACGGACCATCCCGGGGCTTCTCCCCCCGCTCGACGATGCCGCCGCGCTCGCCGCCACGATCGTCGCCTCGGCGGCGGGGGAGGGCCCGATCGTCGCGCTGGCACGAACGGCGCCCTTCCGGGCTCCGCATCACACGAGCTCCTACGCGGCCATCGTCGGTGGCGGCCCGCAGCTGAGACCCGGGGAGGTGACGAGGGCCGATGGCGGAACGCTGTTCCTGGATGAGCTGCCGGAGTTCGATCGTGACGTTCTCGAGGCCCTCCGCCAGCCGCTCGAGGACGGCCACGTCACCATTGCCAGAGCCGCACGGAGCATGACGTTCCCGGCCGCCTGTCAACTCGTCGCCGCCATGAACCCGTGCCGCTGTGGGTTCGCCGGCAGCCAGCGGTGCACCTGCCCCAAGGGTGCCCCGGAACGGTACGTCGGCCGGATCTCCGGGCCACTCCGGGATCGCATCGACCTGTGGGTCTGGATGCCACACGTGACGGGCGCATCGATGCTCAACGGGATCGGGCCGGAATCCTCGGCCGTCGTGGCCGCACGCGTCGCCGTCGCCCGTGGGCGGCAGCTCGCTCGTCCGGGCGGCCAGTTGAACGCTCGAATCTCGGGCCGGGCGCTGCGAGCCGCCTGCCTGCTGACAGTCGCGGTCCGGGCCCGGACGGTGGAGCTCGCCGACGCTGAACGGCTGTCTGGTCGGGGTACGGATCGGCTGCTTCGCGTGGCGCGAACCATCGCCGACCTCGACGGTGCAGAGCGCGTCGAGGTCGAGCACGTCGAGGAGGCGGCCCGCTGGCGGGCACCGGCAGCCCACTCACCGCTAGCGCTGGCGAGCTGAGATGCGCGACGCTGGTCGAGGCGAACCACGGGAGCTTCAGGCCTCGCGTGGTACCCGCGAGGCCGAGGATCGTGACGCGCTGGCAGTCATCGCCTCGGTCCACGGCATCGGGCCAGGAACCCTCGATCGGCTCCTCGAAGGTGGGCAGCGACCGTCGGAGCTGCTCCGGGCCGCTCGCCGGCCGGGCGGCATCCGCGAGATCCGGAACGCTGGTCGCAGCGACGGTATTGGGCGCTCCGTCATGAGCGAGGCAGTCGCGGACCGGCTGGTGGCTGCTGCTCGGGCGCCCGAAGCCGTTCTCGAGTCGATGGATCGGGCGGGCGTCCATGCGCTCGCCTTCGATGACCGGGCCTACCCTCGCCGTTTGCGCGAGATCGCACTGCCGCCACGGGTCCTGTTCGTCCGCGGCTCCAACGACGCGCTCGATCCCATTCACTCGGTCGCCGTGGTCGGTACTCGCCGACCGACCGATGGCGGGAGGCGGACCGCTCGCCGGATCGCCTCGGCACTCACCCGCGCCGGGGCCCTGGTGGTCAGTGGCCTGGCCATCGGCATCGATGGCGAAGCGCACGCGGCCGTGGTCGCCGAATCGGGGCCAACCGTCGCCGTGATCGGTGGCGGCCACGCTCGCTTGGCGCCGGCGTCTCACGACCGGCTGGCAGAGGCCATCGTGGCAGGTGGTGGTGCGGTCATTTCCGAGCATGCACCTGGCACCGAGCCAACACGCGGGACGTTCCCGCGCCGGAATCGACTGATCAGTGGCCTGGCCGACGCCGTCGTGGTGATCGAGGCCGGGGCGCGCAGCGGCTCGCTGCTGACCGCGGCATGGGCACTGGAACAGGGGCGCGAGTGCTTCTTCGTTCCGGACACGATTGACGCACCGCAGTCGGCAGGGTCCCTCGCCTGGCTGCGCGACTACGCGGGCGTAGCGCGGATCGTTTCGGGGGTGCCTCAGCTCCTGGAGGACCTTGGCCTGGTCCTGAACGAGAAGGCGATCAGCGTGCCTGATCTGCCGTCCCGCCCGGCCGGCGTGACACCGCCGGCGCTCGGGGCACGTCTGCCGTCCATCGACGCGCAGGCTGCTTCGCTGGCGGATCGCGAGGGGACGCTGCTCCGCGCGATTGCTCGGGGTGCTGCGACGGCCGACGAGCTCGCGGCGGTGACGCGACTCCCGATCGGTGCGGTCCTGGGGGGCCTCACGGCCCTGGAATCTGCAGGGCTGATCGAGGGGCGCTATGGACGAGTGCAGCTGGCCGGCTCATCCTAGGGGTCGCCACGCCGACGCCCGCGGCCCCCTCAGGAGAGGGGTCCGTGCTATCCTGCCGCCGGCCGCGACGCGGGCTCCCGACGGGCCTTTGACGCTGCCGATCGATTGAGCCACCCAGGAGACGGTCCATATTGCAGAAGGTGCTCGAGGCCACGCTGGCGATCCCGATCCTTGCCATGGTCTACCTCCACACGCTCGTCCGGCGAGCGGGCCAGCGGCAGATCCTCCTTGCGGTGGCGGCATTCGGCGTCACCGCGGTCCTGATCGCAACGGCTGCCAAGCCGGCGCCGGCGACCGGAACTCCGCCATCGCGCCCGGCCACGGTGGGGCCCGCTCTGACGACCCGGATCGAGACCGGCGAGTCGCCGACGGCTGCGATCACGATCACGTTCCCAGCCCCGATGAACACCGCGAGTGTCGCCGAGCTCCTTCGAATCGAGCCCTGGACCGCCACCGATACCGTGTGGGACGAATCCTTTACGCAGCTGACGATCACGCCGCAGGTCGCCTGGGCGGCCGCCACGCTCCATACCGTGACGGTCGAGGCCGGAGCGCTGGAGGCGAGCGGGAGGCCCGTGGATCGTCGACTCCGGGCCGTCTTCCTGACCCGCAAGGCTCTTGAAGTCCAGCTGACCGCGACCGCGACCGTTGGGGGCGCAGCGACGCCGGCGAGCCACTTCCGGGTGGCGTTCTCGGGTCCGGTCGACATCGCCAGCATCAGTCTCCAGGTCGCGCCGTCGATCGGCGGGAACCTCGGACCGACGGCCGACAGCACGCCGTCGGCAACGGTCCTGGAGTTCGTTCCGCTGAACCCGCTGCCGGCCGGTCAGACATTCACGGTCACCCTTGGACCGGGTGGGCTCGATGCCGACGGTGGTCCCATCGAGCCGGTGAGCGCCACGATCGGGACCGCAGCCGCCCCGTCGCTGGTCCGTTTCAGACCGGGGGTTGGCACGAGTGACATCGGCTGGAGCGACAACCTCTCCGTTCGTTTCACCGAGCCGATGGATCACGCCGGCACGGAGGCGGCCTGGTCCGTGCTGCAGGACGGCAAGCCCGTGTCCGGCAAGTTCTCGTGGGCCGAGAACGACACCGTCCTCGTGTTCAATCCGGGCATCGTGCTCGGCTATAGCCAGAAGGTCGTCATGAATGTCGGGCCGGACGCCGCGTCGGCGGTCGGTCTGCCGCTGACCGCCCCGGCGAGCGCCACGTTCACGACGTCGCCCAAGCCGGCCGTCAAGTCGAGCGGCAGCGCTGGCGGGTCTGTTGGCAGCAGTGCTGGCGGGTCTGTTGGCGGCAGCACCTGGGCCGCGGTCGAGGCGTATTACCTCAAGTTGATGAACTGCACGCGAACGGGCGGTCTGGTGACCTCGACGGGTAGCTGCTCGAGTCCGGGTGGCCGATCGGTTGCGCCGCTCCGGCTGGACGCCGGAATCTCGACTCGAGTGGCCCGTCCGTATGCGAAGAAGCTCGCCGTCGGGAACATCTGTTCGCACTACTCGGGTGGGACGCCGGGAACCAGGCTGGCTGGCGCCGGCTACACGAACTACACCTGGGCCGAGAACATCGGCTGTCGCGACGGCGATCCCTACGCCTCGGTCCTGGCCACGCATCTCTTCTACCAGAGCGAGAGGTCGTACAGCGGCGGCCACTACGTGAACCTGATGAACCCCGAGTACGACCGGGTCGGCATCGGCGTCTGGGTCTCGAACGGGCGCGTCCGGCTGGTCGTCGACTTCTACTCCCCGGGCTAGGCGCGACCGATGATCCGGGACGTGATCGTCCACCTGCTCAGCGAGCAGCCCGTCCTCGTCGACCTCTTCGACATGCCGACCGGGCGCGACAACGGGCTCGTCTGCCAGAATCTTCGGTCGCTGGATGGGCGCAAGCCCATCTTCGTCGAACGCTCGGATTCCACGTTCTTCTTTCCGTACCAGCACATCAGGTTCATCGAGATCCTCAAGGACCGCCAGGCCGGGTCCTCGCCCGATCCTGACGCGGCGGAGCCGCAGCCGACGGCCCAGCCAGCGCCCGACGAACAGCTCGAGATCGACGAGGACTTCCTCCGCCGCATTCGCGAGGTCTGACCGGCTCGCACGCACCGGCGGGCCTGCCAAGAAACGGGCAGGCGTGCGGTGGTGGCTATACTCCCGGCGATGCCGAAGCACTTGGTGATCGTGGAGTCGCCGGCCAAGGCGCGAACCATCGAGCGCTATCTCGGCGACGATTACCGCGTCCTGGCGTCGTACGGCCACGTCCGCGACCTGCCCGAGAACCCCGGCAAGGGGAAGTTCGGTGTCGATGTCGACCACGGCTTCATCCCGGAGTACGTCATCTCCGAGGATCGGCGCAAGCACGTCGATGCGATCGAGCGTGCCGCCCGGACGTCCGATCTCGTCTATCTCGCCACGGACCTCGATCGCGAGGGCGAAGCCATCGCCTGGCATGTCGCCGAGGCGGCCGGCGTGCCGCTGGCGAAGACGCGCCGCGTCACCTTCTCCGAAATCACCGAGGCGGCCATCCAGGAGGCGTTCCGCAACCCGCGCGAGATCGACACCGACCTCGTCGATGCGCAACAGGCGCGCCGGATCGTTGACCGGCTGGTCGGCTACACGCTCAGCCCGCTGATTTCCCGGAAGGTACGCAGCGGCTTGTCCGCCGGCCGCGTCCAGTCGGTCGCCGTGCGCCTCGTCGTCGAACGCGAGCGCGAGATCCTGGCCTTCGTTGCCCGCGAGTACTGGACCCTCAGGGCCTCGATGGCAACCGGAGCCGGAGAGGCGTTCGAGGCGGACCTCGTCCGGATCGACGGCAAGCCGCTCGAGATCGTCGACGAGACGACCGCCGAGGAGCATGCCGCGGCCATTCGCGGCCGGACCTTCACGGTCGCGTCGATCGGAGCGAAGAAGCAGCAGCGGAGTCCCGCGCCGCCCTTCACGACATCGACCCTCCAGCAGGAGGCAAGCCGGAAGCTCGGCTTCAGCCCCAAGCGGACGATGTCCGTGGCCCAGCGACTTTACGAGGGTGCCGATACCCCCGATGGGCCCGTCGGCCTCATCACCTACATGCGAACGGACTCGACCGCCATCGCGGGCGTCGCCATGGGCGAGGCTCGGGAGGTCATCACCGCTCGCTACGGCGTGACGTACGCGATGCCCAAAGGTCGCGTCTACAAAACGAAGGCGAAGGGCGCGCAGGAAGCCCACGAATCCATTCGACCGACGAGCTTCGCCAGGGATCCCGACTCACTCGCCGCCATGCTGAAGCCCGAGGAACTGCGGCTCTACCGGCTGATCTGGCAGCGTGCCATCGCCTCCCAGATGGCCGCCAAGTCGCTCGAGACGACGACCGCCGTGCTGGAGGATGGTCGGTACCAGCTCCGGGCGAGCGCAACGAAGACCCTCTTCGACGGGTTCGCCCGCGTCTACACGGAGGGCCGCGACGACGGGTCGGACGAAGAGATCGAAGGGCGGCTGCCCAGCCTCGCGGAGGGTGATCCGACCACGGCGACCTCCGTCGAATCGACCCAGCACTTCACGGAGCCGCCGCCCCGCTTCACCGAGGCGTCACTGGTAAAGGCGCTCGAGGAGCACGGGATTGGCCGCCCATCCACGTATGCGGCCACCCTCTCGACGATCGTCGATCGCGGGTACGTCCGGATCGAGGAGCGTCGGCTGTGGCCCGAACTGGTCGGGGAGATCGTCACCGACCTGCTCGTCGAGCACTTCGGTGACTACGTCAACGTGACGTTCACGGCCAGGATGGAGGAGGAGCTCGACGAGGTCGCCCGTGGTGAGCGGAAGTGGGTCCCTCTCCTGGAGGCGTTCTACCCGCCGCTGCGCGATCGGGTGGCCGAGAAGCGTCGCGAGCTCAAACGGGCCGACTTCACGACCGAGGAATCCGAAGAGACCTGCTCACTTGGTCATCCGATGGTGGTTCGGCTGGGACGCAACGGCCGCTTCCTGGCCTGCTCGCTGTTCCCCGAGCACAAGGAGTCGAGGCCGCTGCCAGGCGATGAGCAACCGGAGATGCCGGGAACCGGCGAGCCGTGCCCGAAGTGCGGGGAGGGGGTGCTCGCCTCGAAGCGTGGGCGCTTCGGGCCCTTCGTTGGCTGCTCGCGATACCCGGACTGCGATTTCATCCAGCGCGACGGTCCGCCACCGCCCGAGCCACTCCCGTTCGAGGTCATCTGTCCCAGGAACGGAGATGGGCGCCTCACGCCGCGTCGAGCTCGGCGGACCGGAAACGTGTTCTGGGGCTGCTCCGCTTACCCGAAGTGCGACTACACGACCAACCACGAACCGCTCGGTGCGTTCCACGATACCGACGAGGGCCCGGTGGCCCGACGGGACGACGGGGCACTCTGCCTGCGCTGCGGGGCTGCCATCGAACTGCCGGCCGATGGTGTGCTGGCAGAAGGGATCCGCCTGGCGGGCGGACCGCCGGATCCCGCGGCGGTCGCACCGAAGCGACCCCGCTCCGGTGGGGCTCGCGGCGGAAGCCGGACGGCGAAACGGGGGCCACGGAAGAGCCCCGCGGCCTCCGGCGCCGCGCCGACCGCCCGGCCACGTGGAACTCGGAGTGGTGGCCGGACTGGCGGCAGCGCGGAAGCGTGACGGCTGGGGCGGTCCTCCCTGCGGCCCTCGAGAAGTTCCTCCGGACCCTGGCTGCCCGCGATGCCTCTCCCCACACCCAGCGCTCGTATCGGACGACGATCGCGGCGTACCTGGCCTGGCTCCACGACCACGGAGTTGACTGGCGGGAGCCATCGCGATTGCACCTCCGGGCGTACCTCGCGCACCTGACCACGATCAATGCCCGGTCGTCCGTCGCCCAGCGGCTCGCGGCGATTCGCGCGTTTCACCGGTTTGCGGTCCGCGAGGATCTGGCTGCCGGGGATCCATGGGGCGTCATCTCGACGCCACGGCTGCCACGGCGACTGCCGCGCGTCCTCGAGATCGAGCAGATGGACCGCCTCATGGATGTCATCGACGCGGAGCTGGTGGCGGCGGAATCGCGCGGTACGGCCCTGGCGGTCGCCCTGGCACTTCGAGATCGGGCGGTGGTCGAGGTGGCCTATGCGGCGGGGTTGCGGATCAGCGAACTGGCGTCGGCCGATCTCGGCTCGCTCGAGCTCCGACGCGGTGAGCTCCGGGTGCTCGGCAAGGGCCGAAAGGAGCGGATCGGACTCCTCGGCGGGCCGGCGCGCGTGGCCCTGTCCGCCTACCTCGAAGAGGGCCGCGGCGTGCTCCTCGCCGAGCGCTCGACGAGCGGCCCGGATCCGGTCCAGATCTTCCTCAACCATAAGGGTGAGGCGATCGGCGTCCGCGGGCTCCGCTACCGAATCGACCGCCTCTGCCGCCGGGCCGGGCTTCCAGAGGGCGTGTCGCCACACACCCTTCGCCATTCGTTCGCGACACACCTCCTCGATGGGGGCGCCGACCTTCGAATCGTGCAGGAGCTCCTCGGCCACGAGAGTCTCTCCACGACCCAGGTGTATACGCACGTCTCCCCGGCCCGGCTCCAGTCGGCCTATCGCGACGCCCATCCTCGGGCACGGCAACCGGCCCAGCCCGCCGCGTCGGGCGCGCCCAGGGACGGGTCGTGAGCGGCGTGGCCCTGCCTGATCGCGGCTCGGCGCTGATCCGGGCCGGCGTCATCCTGTCCGCGACGTACCTGCTGTCCCGGATCCTCGGCTACGCCCGGACGCTCGTGCTCGGCACGACCTTTGGTGCCGGTCCCGAGCTCGACGCATTCTTTGCCGCATTCCGGTTGCCCGACCTGATCTACCAGGTCGTGGCCGCGGGGGCGATGGGTTCGGCGCTCATCCCGGTCCTGTCGGGTCTGCTCGCGAAGGGCGAGCGGGCCCATGCCTGGCGGGTGGTCGCGACGCTGGCCAACCTGCTCCTCGTTGCCCTGGCGATCCTCGCCGCCATCGCCTTCGTGACGGCACCGACCCTCGTCCGATTCCTGACGCCTGGGTTCGATGCCGAGGGGCTGGCCCGGACCGTTGATCTGACCCGGATCATGCTGGCGGCGCCGATCATGCTGGCGCTGGGTGCGGTCGCCACGAGCGCGCTCAATGCCGAGGGCCGCTTCACGGCCGCGGCACTTGCTCCGATTGTCTACAACATCATGATCATCGCCGGCGCGGTGGTGCTCGGCCCCACGCTCGGCGTGACCGGGCTGGCGATCGGTGTGGTGGTCGGCGCCGCGGGCCACCTGGCCATCCAGTTGCCGTCGATCCTGCGACTCGGTTTCCGGCCGATCCTGCGCATCGACATGGATGACGGGGCGGCGCGTCGAGTCCTGGCGCTGCTCGGTCCACGGGCCCTCGGGCTGGGGGCAACACAGGTCACCTTCATCGTCATGACCGCGCTCGCCTCATCGCAGGGTGCGGGGGCCGTGTCGACCTATGCCATTGCATTCGCGCTTCTGCAGATCCCGCTCGGCGTGATCGGGATCCCGCTGGGGATCGTGATCTTCCCGTCGATGTCGCGGGAGCACTCACTCGGCGCGGTCGAAACCTACGTCTCGCTGGTGACGCGAGCCGTGCGACTCCTGATCTTCGTGATGGTCCCGATCGTGGCCATCGGCATGGCGCTTCGAGTCCCGATGGTCGAGCTGCTGTTCGGGTACGGGCGGTTCGATCGCGAGGCGATCGACGGCACGGCTGCGGTCCTCGCGGCGTTCCTGGTCGGACTTCCGGCGCACGCGTCGATCGCCGTCCTCGCCCGCGCCTTCTATGCGCGCCAGGACACGAGGACGCCAGTCCTTGCCGCGATCGTCGCCGTCGTCATCAACACGACGCTCGGGGTGATGCTCGTCGGTTCGCTCGGCCTGCCCGGACTCGCGGCGGCGATCGCGATCGGGGCCTGGGTCGAGGCGGTCTACCTGCTGGTGGCCCTGGGTCGGGACGTCCCCACCTTTGCGCCATCCAGGATCGTTCGAGTGCTTGGCGAATCCGTCGTTGGCGCCCTGGCGGTCGGCGTGTCGGCCGTGCTGGGCGAACTGGTGGCCCCAGGCTCGGCGAAGCTCGCCATCCTCGTCGGCCTGTCCCTCGCATCGCTCGCCGGCGTGGGGATCTACCTGGCCGTGG
>JBDSJV010000265.1:0-4494 GCA_039917225.1 Candidatus Limnocylindrales bacterium | reverse complement strand
CCCGGGCCGATCAGTTCCTGACCGCGGTTCGGCCCCTGCCGACCGCCGAGCGCGCCCTCGTGGCGATGGGTGTCGCGTCGCTCGCGACCCACGCGATCTCCCGCCGGGGTCGTCTCATCCGGACGGCGCGAACGTCCGAGTAGCGCCTAGCGTCGGCTGCGGCGCGGAACGCAGGCTCAGCCGCAGAAGCGGCGAACGGCGTCGTACAGGACCGGCAAACCCCAGCGAAGCGCCTCGAGTCCAACCCGCTCGTCCACGCCGTGGAAGCGCTCGAGATAGGCCTCGTCCGGTTCGAGTCGCAGGGGCGAGAAGCCGTACGCCGGCACGCCGATCCGGGCGAGGGTCTTGTTGTCGGTCGAGAACGGGGCCATGACGGGGATCGGCACGCCTTCCGGGTCGTGGTCCCGGACCGCCTGGGCCAGCACCCGATAGAGCGCGGTGTCGGCCGACGCGACCACGGCGGGTGCTGCCGCGATGAGCTCGATCCGGCAGGCGGCCACGAGCTCCGGCCCCAGGCGTCGTTCGATCTCGGCCCGCATGTCAGGCTCGTCAGTCTCTGGCAGCAATCGACAGTCGAGTTCGATGACAGCCTCACCGGGGATCACGTTGTACTTGATGCCGGCGTGGACCACGTTCGGGGAGATCGTGTCGCGCACCAGGGCGCGGGCGGCCCGGGCGTAGACCGGGGCGCACAGTCGGTCGATCGCAGCTTCGGCGCGTGCCGTGTCACCGGAGGCGATCGCCCGGAGGACGCTCGCGGCCTCGCCACCGAGCGCACCTGCGGCTGACTCGAAGAACTCGCGCATGACCGGGCTGATAGAGGGCGTGCCGGGGACGGACAGCCGCTGGACGACGTCAGCCGCCAGGACCACTGCATTGTCGGGCCGCGGCATGGAGCCGTGGCCCCAGGCACCCTCGACGGTGATCACGTAGGCGGCATAGCCCTTCTCGGCGACCTGGATCGGGTACAGGCGCCGCCCGCCAACGTCGATGCTGACCGCGCCCGATTCGTTGAGGGCACCGGCCGCGTGAAGGTGCTCTGGATGGTGATCCGCCAGCCAGCCGACGCCGTCGATGCCGCCCGCCTCCTCGTCCGCGGTGACGGCGAGCAGCACGTCGCGGCGCAGTCCCGGCACGGGGTCCCGAGCCGGGTCGCGGCCCATGGCCCGCGTTTCGGCGGCGAGGAGCCGCATGACCTCGACCTCCATCGCCACGAGGTCCTTCATATCCACGGCGCCGCGTCCGTAGACGTAGCCGTTCTCGATCGCCCCGCTGAACGGATCGTGGGTCCAGCGACCCGTCGGCGCGGGCACGACATCGAGGTGCGACAGCAGCAGCAGCGGCTCGCCGCCGGTCCCGTCGCCGCGGAGCCGGGCGACCACGGACCCGCGACCCGGCACGGGCTCGTAGACCGTCGGCTCGAGCCCGGCTCCTGTCAGCCAGGATTCAATCAGCCGGGCGGCCGCGAGCTCGGGCCCGGGCGGGTCGGGCGGATTGACGGTCGGGATCCGGATCAGCGCGACCAGGTTCGCGACGAGGCGTTCGTGGGCCGCCGTCCACGTCTCGGCGGGAATCTTGGCGCTGGGTCGCTCGTCCCGGCTGGCCGCCATCTAGACCGAGAACCCGAGGAGCGCACCCGCGATGCCGACCACGAACCCCGACAGCACGAGCGCGATCACCATGAGCAGGAGAATCCTGAGGTAGCGCCGCTCCTCGGCCAGTCCGGGGTCGGGATCCGGGTCGCGTCCTCCCGGGATGTAGGGCGCGGCCAGGCCCCGCTTGCGCGCGTGCTGGTTGCGCTCCGAATCGTAGGCCGCTGGGTCGGGCGGCAGCGGCGTCTCGGTCATGGCCAGACGCGCCCGAGCGCGTCACGCAGCCGCGAGCCGGTGGTCACCGCGCCCTCGGAGGCAGACGACACGAGCGCTGCGTACTTGGCCATCACGCCCGACGCGTAGCGGGGCGGCGGGGGTGTCCAGGCGACCCGGCGCCGCTCGAGCTCCGCCGCGTCGACGTGGAGGTCGAGGCGCTTCGTTTCGACGTCGATCTCGATGTCGTCGCCTTCGCGGATCAGCGCGATTGGTCCGCCCAGGGCAGCTTCGGGCGCCACGTGACCGATCATCAGGCCGTGTGTCCCGCCGGAGAAGCGACCGTCGGTCAGCAGCGACACGGAGTCGCCGAGGCCCACGCCCACGAGCGCCGCCGTCACGCTCAGCATCTCCTGCATCCCGGGTCCGCCAACCGGACCCTCGTTACGAATGACGACGACGTCACCCGGCACGATCCTGCCGGCCGAGACGGCCTTGTAGCAGTCCCCCCCGGACTCGAAGACGCGGGCCGGCCCGCGGTGATGCAGGCGCTCATGGCCGGCCAGCTTGACCACGCAACCGTCGGGCGCCAGCGAGCCCCGCAGGATGGTCAGCCCGCCGACCGGCTTGAGTGGCTTCTCGATCGACACGACGACCTTCTGGCCCTCCGTCTCAACGGCAGCCGCAGCGATCTTCGTGATCGTCAGGCCATCCACGTTCTTCTCGTCTGGATGAAGAAGCTCCTTCTTGAGGAGCTCGCGCATGACCAGTCCGATGCCGCCAGCGTCGTACATGTCTGCGGCCGTGTAGCGGCCGCCCGGGAGCATGTCCGCGACGACCGGGGTGCGATCGGCGATGGCACCGAACTCGTCGATCTCGAGCGGGATGCGGAATTCATGGGCAATCGCCAGCAGGTGGAGCACGGCGTTCGTTGATCCGCCCGTCGCCGCCACCGATGCAATGGCGTTTTCGATGGCCTTCCTGGTCACGATGTGCTTTGGCCGGATGTCGTGGCGAACCAGCGTCATGACCAGCTCGCCTGCCTGTTTCGCCGCCTGGTCCTTCCCGGGATCCTCGGCCGGGATGCCATTGAGGCCGCTCGGCGAGAGGCCCATGAATTCCATCGCCGTGCTCATGGTGTTCGCCGTGTACTGGCCACCGCAGGCTCCCGGACCGGGACACGCGGCGCTCTCGATCTCGTACAGCTCCTCGATCGAGATCTTGCCGGCGCGATAGGCGCCGACCGCCTCGAAGACGGACACGATCGTGAGGTCCTTGCCCTTGTAGGTGCCGGGATAGATGGTCCCGTTGTAGAGGATCAAGCCCGGCACGTCGAGGCGGGCCAGTGCGATGGCCGCGCCCGGGATGGTCTTGTCGCAGCCGACGAGACAGACCAGACCGTCGAGGAGATGTCCCCGGACGACGAGCTCGATCGAATCGGCCACGACCTCCCGGCTGATGAGGCTCGCCTTCATGCCCTCGGTACCCATGGACACGCCGTCGGAGACCGAGATCGTGTTGAACTCCATCGGCGTGCCGCCGGCCTCGCGGATGCCCTCCTTGACGAACTCGGCGAGGCGCCGCTGGTTGAAGTTGCAGGGCATCGTCTCGATCCAGGTCGTCGCCACGCCGATCAGCGGGCGGGCCAGATCGTCGTCGGTGAAACCGATCGCCTTCAGCATCGCCCGCGCCGGAGCGCGGTCGGGCCCGTCCGTCAGGGCGGCGGAGTGCCTCTTGCCCGGATCGGTGGGGCGGTCGTAGGGGAGCGGTCGGTCGGCCATCGTGTCCTCGCGAGATCGTCGGAAGGGTCGACGCCAGTGTAGGCGCGGATGCTCCCTTCTTCACCCGGCGGTCAGCGCGTCGCGGCGGCAGTCGCCGAATGCGCCAGGTGCTCCTCGATGATCTGCTCGGCTGCGGCCGATGCGGCGGGGCCCGCCACGGCTGCGCGGAACGTCTCGACGTCGATCGCCAGGGCATGACCCGCGGTGAGCGCACGGGCCGTGGCGGTCCGGGCCCCACCCCGGAGGAGCGCGATCTCACCGAGTCCCGCACCCGGCCCAAGCTCTCGCAGGACCCGTCCTTCATCGGAGATCTCCACCGTTCCCTCCTCGATGAGGAGGAACCGGTCACCCGGCTCGCCCTTGGCCATCAGGATCTCATCGGCTTCGAACCTGACCTCGACGGAGCCCATCACGAGGCGTTCGAGGCCGGTCAGTGGCAGGACCCGGAACGCCTGGACCCGCCGCAGGCTGTCGATCGTGGCGCTCGGGATCGCCTCGCTGCTCCCGAAACGCCGGGCGAGGAGTGTGACCACGAGGGCTGTGATCGGCAGGAGTGCCCCGATGACGATCAGCGCGCCGCGAGCTCCGAGGACCAGGATCGCCGTCGGCGTGAACAGGCTCCCGACCAGCGCCCCGATGCCAATGGACGCCTCGAGCAGCGCCATGACCGGTCCGCGATCCTCGTTCCGGCAGCTTCGCTGCAGGAGGGTGTAGCCGGTCACGTCGAGGAGGGCGTTCGAAATCCCGACGACGAGGAGGGCTCCGATCGCCACGATCGGAAGGGGCAGGAGCCCGAGGATCGAAATCGGCAGTCCCCAGCCAACCAGCGCGACCGCAAAGGCCCCCGCTGTCACCGTCCTGAGGGCGAGCCCTCCGATCATCCCGAGCGCGCCACCGAATCCCAGCAC
>JBDSJV010000264.1:0-5332 GCA_039917225.1 Candidatus Limnocylindrales bacterium | reverse complement strand
GCCGGGTGAAGTGCTTCCTGGAGGACCTGCGTCGGCAGTGCGCCACCGAACAGCGCCCGTTCGATAGCAAGGATGTCCGACGAGTGGATCACTCGGTTGATGTCGTCGGCAAAGCCACGCATCAGCTCATAGGCGAGGAAGAGGCCGATGAAGGGCATCCAGTCGCGAATGAACAGGCGGCCGCGGCCGAGGAGCACCGCCGCAAGCCCTAGAGCGATCAACAGGACGTCGGGGGTGATCGAAATCCCGCTCGCGATCATCAGCGCCGACAGGACGGCGATATAGCCAACGATCGTGAGGAGCAGGAGACGGTCATTGCGACGGTGCAGGCCGGCCAGTGCCGGGTCGCCGGTGGATCCTGTGGCTGGCGGGATCGGCACCAGCGGGTCATACCGTATCTGGGTCAGGACCGCCGGTTCGACCGGCAGCGCGCCCGTGGACTCCTCGGTCAAGGAACGAGGTCCTTCGGGTGCGGTGGGTGGGGCGCGGGCACGAAGGGCGGCTCCGGCATCCCGGCCTTCCGCCAGGCATCGCCCTCGGCTCGGAGCGCGGCCAGCCGGTCACCGAACCGCTCAAGGGCCGCGGCCTCCGCCGATGCCGGCAGCATGACGTCCCAGTCGCGCAGCTCGTCTGGCGCCTCGAGATCCAGTGGACCGGAGCGGAAGATGAATACGGGGATACCGGCCCGTTCGATCTCGCCCTGAACGGTCCGCGCGAGATACCTGGGCAGCGTCGCCACCGTACTCATCCGGTCGCGAGGGATCGGCGGAACGCCAGCGTTGAGGGTGTACTGGTAGCCCTCGTCCGCAAGGGCCCGGACGAGACGGATCTCGCGGGCCATGTCGCGCCCCTTGATCCACAGCGCCGACCCGACCACCAGGACATCGGCCGCGAGACCACCGAGGAGTTCCGCCGTGTCGCGGTTGACACCACCGTCAACGTGGACCTCGGCGCCATGAAGCTTGTGATCGAGGTATTCCCGAGCCGCGAGGACCTTCGCGCGGGCCACGTCGGCCATGAACGCCTGGCCTCCGAATCCGGGCTCCACCGTCATCACCATGATCAGATCCAGAAGGCGTCGATAGGGCTCGAGGGCCGACAGCGGGGTCCCCGGACGCAGCGACAGCCCTACGGCGCGGCCAGCCTCCCGGATCTTCTGCAGGACGGGCTCGATCGGGACCTCGACTTCGACGTGGATGGTCACCGAATCACAGCCGGCGTCGAGGAACTCGTCGACATAGCGGTCTGGCTCGGAAATCATCAGGTGGGCATCGAAGGGGAGGCTTGACCGGCGGCGGAGTGCCTTGATCGTCCGGGCGCCGAACGTGATGTTCGGGACGAAGTGTCCGTCCATCACGTCCAGATGGATCCGATCTGCGCCCTCACGCTCGGCGCGACGTATGGCGTGGGCGAGGTTTCCCAGGTCGGCATCGAGGATGCTTGCCGCGACCCTGGCCCGTCCTCGCTCGATGACTGCGGGCGCGGGAATGGCCCGCCGCGGCGCCATCAGACGTCAACCCCGGCTGGCACGCCGGCGTCGCTTCGCTCGCCGCGAAGCGCGGCCGCCGACGATGCCTCGAGCAACTCGCGCCGGCGGGAGACGGCTGCCGCCGGCGCAGCGCCGGCCCGGTCCGCAGCCAGCTGTCCGCAGGCAGCGCCAATCTCCTGGCCGCGGTTCCGGCGGATCGTCACGGGGATACCGTCTGCCCCGAGGCGTTCCGCGAACTGCTCGATCACGGGCATCGGGCTGGCTGACCACGGTGTATGCGCGACCGGATTCATGGGAATCAGATTGACATGGCACAGGGAGCCGCGCAGAAGTTCCGCCATGGCCTCGGCATCCTGTTCGGTGTCGTTCACGCCGGCGATCATCGTCACCTCGTAGCTGATCCGCCGCCCGGTTACGTCCGCATGGGCTCGAGCCGCTGCCACGACCTCGGCCACGGGCCAGCGCCGATTGAGCGGAACCAGGACGTCGCGGAGCGGATCGCGTGCCGCGTGGAGGCTGACCGCCAGGGTGAACTGCGGGCCGAGGGCGGTCAGTCGATGGATACCGGGCACCACCCCCGAGGTCGATACGGTGATGTGGCGGGCCCCCAGGCCAAGGCGCGCTGGATCGTTGAGAGCGGCGACCGCCTCGAGCACACGATCGAGGTTGAGGAGTGGTTCGCCCATCCCCATGAAGACGACATTGGTCAGCCGGCGACCCTTGGCTTCGAGGCGCCTGGCGGCGTGGCGGACCTGGTCGAGGATCTCCGCCGTTTCGAGGTTCCGTCCGAACCCGAGCTCACCCGTGGCACAGAACGGGCAGGCCACGGCGCAGCCGGCCTGACTCGAGATGCAGAGCGTGTTCCGCTCGCGCCGGTCCGTGCCGCCCGGGTAGTGCATCAGGACGCTCTCGATCGCCACCCCGTCGTGGAGCCGGTGGAGGGCTTTCTCGGTGCGGCCTCCATCGGACACGACGAGCTCCGTGGTTGACATCGTGTCCCAGCGGAGGTCCGCCGCGAGGGCGGCCCGCAAGCCCGGGCTGAGCGTGCTGATGGCGCCAGGCGCAGCAGCGCCGGTGCGCCAGACCGCATCGAGGACCTGGCGCGCTCGGAATGCGGGCTCGCCACGCTCACGGAACCAGGCCTCGAGCTCCACCGCCCCCAGCCCGGACACGCCCGGCGCAACAGACCCCTGGGCCAGGGTCGTGGGATCGAGGACGGGCAGGGACGGATCGGGCATCGGGTCGCATTGTCGCATGGGCCCGTTGCTCCGCTGCGTCGGCCCAGCGGTGGACTGCCTATGCGCCGCGCGAGCCGTTGCGATCCTGAAGGCTCCGCCAGATTCGCGGCGCCGTCATCGGCAGCTCCGTCGGCCGGGTCCCGGTCGCAGCCGCGACGGCGTTGGCGATGGCGGCGGCGCCCCCGACGACGGCCGCTTCGCCGATGCCCTTGGCGCCAAATGGTCCGTCCGTTGACGGCAGTTCCACGTACGAGGTCCGGATCGACGGTGCGTCCTCGGCCCGCGGCAGGGCGTAGTCGAGGAACGTGGCCGACAGGAGCTGGCCGGAATCGTCGTGGACCAGCGCCTCAAGGAGGGCCCAGCCGATGGCCTGGGCAGCACCGCCATGTTGCTGCCCCGTGACCAGGGCCGGATTCAACGCCCGCCCGACATCCTGGATCGCTTCGAAATCGAGGACCTCCGCCCGCCCGGTCTCGTGGTCCACCCTGACATGGGCGGCGAACGCGGTGATCGACGGCGAGAGGCTGGTGTGAGCGGAGACGGCATGGCCTTCGATCGGGGCTCGGGACGCTCGGTCGTTGGCACGAATTAGCTTGGCGATCGCGATGCCGCGGTCAGGAGTGCCGAGCGGGCGGACGATGCCGTCCACGATCTCGAGGTCATCGACGGCGATCTCGAGTTCGAGCGAGGCTGCCACGAGCAGTTGCCGCCGCGCATCTTCAGCGGCCAGGCGAACCGCCCGTCCGGCCGAGTAGGTCACCGTGCTCCCGCCGCTGCCTGGAGACGGGGGCGCTGTGGCCGTGTCCGCGGTGATGACCTGAACGTCATCTGGCGATAACCCCAGGACCTCTGCCGCGATCGCCTGGAACGCTCCGGCGGTGCCCGACATGTCGACGACGCCCGTGACGATCTGGACGCTGCCGTCGGGCGACATCCGGCAGAGGGCCGCGGCGGCATCCTTGCTACCCGGCCAATAGCCGACCGAAAGGCCGACCCCCTCCCCTGCCGGGAGAACCGCCCTCCGCGCCCAGATCGCCCCGGTTTCGATGGCGGCGAGGACTTCTGGCAGCGCGTGGCGCTCCCAGGCTTCGCCATCGACCATCGGATCGCCGGGATGACTGGCATTTCGGCGCCGAAGCTCGAGCGGGTCAATTCCGATCTTGGCTGCGAGCTCATCGATGGCGGACTCGATGGCGAATGCGGTTGGCGGGCCGCTCGGCGCCCGGTAGGCACCAACGCCCACCCGGTTCGTCAAGACGCCATACGCGCTGATGTCAGCCGCCGCCCACGCGTATGGACCGGCGATCAGAACGCCGGCCAGATTGTCCGTGCTGTAGTCGGCAAAAGCCCCGGCATCTGCGACGATCCGAGCCCGAATACCGGTGAACAGGCCCCCGGCGTCGACGCCGATCTCGACGTCGATATCGAAGCCCTGGGACGGGTTGGCTGCCAGAAAGTCCTCGCGGCGATCCAGCACGAGGCGGACGGCCCGTCCCACCCGGAGCGTGGCAGCGGCAACGATCGGCTCAAGGAGTGACCATTTCCCGCCGAAAGCACCGCCGAGCGGTGTTGGAACGACGCGGATCCTCTGCGTCGGGATGCCCAGCACACGGCCGAGATCCTTCTGCAGGCCGAAAATCCCCTGGGTCGCGGATTCGACGACGAGCACTCCATCGTCATCGACCCAGGCCGCACAGGCCTGGGGCTCCAGGTACCCCTGGTGAAGCCACGACGTTCGAAACCTCCGCCGGACGATGGCGACTGCCTTCGAATTGGCGGTCTCCACGTCTCCGGCCCGATAGCGCGTCCGCCCGACCACGTTCGCCGACCACACCTCGTCATCGATGGTGCTATCTCCCGCGCCCCCGACCGCCGCGTGCGTCTGGGCGTCCATCGAGGGTGCTCCGCCGCCGTCGGCAGCCCCGTGCGCATCGCCTCTTGCCAGCGGAGCACCGGGGTCCATCGCCTTGATCGGATCGACGACGGCCTCCAGTGGCCGCAGGTCGACCATGACGAGATCCGCCGCATCGGCTGCCGCGGACTCGGACTCCGCGATGACCACGGCCACCGGCTGACCTGCGAACAGCACGTCGCCGGCGGCGAGTGGCTGGGCCACGCGATCCTCACCGGGCCGAAGGCCAAGATCCTGTGCCGTAAGGACGGCCACGACACCAGGGCTCGCCGCCGCCTCTGCGACGTCAATACCGGCGATCCGGGCGTGAGCGTGGGTGGCCAGCACGAGGCGAGCATGAAGCAGACCCGGGTGTACCCGGTCAGCGGCGTAGCGCACTGATCCGGTCACCTTCGCGGCAGAGTCGGAACGCGGTCGGCTCATGCCGACGGCGGTCACGGGGTCACTCATCGCGCCGGGGGTTGACGCTCGCTCCGATCAGGTCACGATGGCCGCGCCGGAACTCCGTTCCGGACATGGCCCGGCGCCCTGCAGGCTTGACCATCCGGAGTACGAGGCGACCGTCGATCGTCGTCATCGCGAGGCCCTCATCCGCTGCAACGAGACGACCTGGGCTGTCTCCCCACTCGGACGGCAGCATCTCGGCCTCCAGGACCGCCAGTCGATCCTCCCCGACCTCGATGAAGGTGCCTG
>JBDSJV010000263.1:0-3235 GCA_039917225.1 Candidatus Limnocylindrales bacterium | reverse complement strand
CGGGAATGCGTTGCGGGCCGCGCGGACCGCGTCGCGCAAGTCCTTGCGGGAGGCGCGACAGGCATTGGCGATCGGCGATCCGTCGGCGGCGTTGACCAGGTACGACCGACCGCTCTCGGAACGCGGGAACGCGCCGCCGATGTACAGCTTGTAGGTCTTGCGGACCTCGACCCGGGCAGCGGCCATCAGCGATCCTCGAGCCGGACGTAGGCATGCAGGCCGTGCATCCCGCCCTCGCGACCGAACCCGGACTCCTTGTAGCCACCGAACGGCGAGGTCGGATCGAACCGGTTGAAGGTATTAGCCCATACCACGCCAGCCTTCATCCGGCGGACCATCGAAAGAATCCGGCTGCCCTTCTCGGTCCAGATCCCGGCCGACAGCCCGAACGGCGTGTTGTTCGCCTTCTCGACGGCCTCCTCGGGAGTCCGGAATGTGAGGACGGACAGGACCGGCCCGAAGATCTCCTCGCGGGCGATGCGATGGCTCTGAGCGACGTTGGTGAAGAGGGTCGGACGGAAGAAGAATCCACGCTCAGGCAGTTCGCAGTTCGGCTGGTAGAGCTCGGCGCCCTCGGCCACCCCGGCCGCGACAAGCTCGGTGATCTTGTCCAGCTGCTGGCGCGAGTTGATGGCCCCGACGTCGGTGTTCTTGTCCATCGGATCGCCCACCCGGATCGTGGAGAGTCGGTCCTTGAGCTTCTCGATGAGCGGTTCGACTATGGACTCCTGGGCAAGCAGGCGCGAACCCGCGCAGCACACCTCGCCCTGGTTGAAGTAGATCCCGTTGACGATGCCCTCGACCGCCTGGTCCAGCGCCGCGTCCTCGAAGACGATGTTGGCGGCCTTGCCGCCGAGCTCGAGCGTCAGCGCCTTGTCCGTTCCTGCCACGGCCTGGTGGATGAGCTTGCCGACGCCCGTCGACCCAGTGAAGGCAACCTTGTCCACGCCGGGACTGCTGACCAGGTGCATCCCGATGCGGGCCGGACCGGGCACGATGTTGACGACGCCGGGCGGTAGATCAGCCTGGCGGCAGACGTCGGCGAAGAGCAGGGCACTGAGCGGCGTCGTCGAGGCGGGCTTGAGGACGACCGTGTTCCCGGCGGCCAGGGCCGGCGCGATCTTCCAGGCCAGCATGAGGAGCGGGAAGTTCCACGGGATGACCTGGGCCGCCACGCCAAGCGGGCGTGCGACGCGCCCCGGGAAGGCGTATTCCAGCTTGTCCGCCCATCCCGCGTAGTACCAGAAGTGGGCCGCGGCAAGCGGGACGTCCACGTCCCGGCTCTCCTTGATCGGCTTGCCCGAGTCCATCGTCTCCAGGACCGAGAATTCGCGGCTCCGCTCCTGCAGGAGGCGAGCGATCCGGAACAGGTACTTGGCTCGTTCGCGACCCGGCAGCGAACCCCAGCTCCCCCGCTGGGCGCGGCGGGCGGCCCGGATGGCCCGATCGACGTCCGCCTCGGTGGCCATCGAGACGTCGGCGATCTTGTCCTCAGTGGCCGGATTGATGGTCGCGAAAGTGCCTCCATCCGAGGCGGAGACTTCGCGCCCGTTGATGAACAGGCCGTAGTGGTCCTTGAGGGTGACGACGTCGCGGGACTCCGGGGCAGCCGCGTACTCCCACGGGATCGCCTGACCGTCCCCGAGTCCCCAGCCGGCCGGACCGCGATCACCCGCCCAGGGGCGGAGCTTTGTCTCGTCGCTCGTCACTCGGGCATCATACCCGGGATGATCTCCCCCTCCGGTCGCGACGAGGCATGACGCCGCTCCTGACGGCCGGCATCGTGGCCGTGGCCGTGGCCGCAATCGTCAACTGGTACGCGGTCGCGCGCGGTTTCCCGCGTCTCGAACGGCCCGCGAAACTCGCCGTCCCGGCGATCCTCATCGCGGTCACGCTGCTCTCGGGGCCGGTCGCCTCACCGGGGATCGTTCTCCTCGTTGCGGCCCTGGGTGCCTCACTCGCCGGCGACTGGCTCCTGCTGCCGCCCGAGCGATTCACGGGCGGGCTGGCGGCCTTCCTGCTGGCGCACCTTGCGTACCTCGCCGTCTTTCTCCTCGATCCCGTGGACCTCGGTCTCGCGATCCTGGGTACGGTCGGTGCGGTCCTGGTCGTCGCTGCCATCGGGCGGAGGATCATCGCCGGTGCGGCGATGCGCGGGCTGCGCGCCCCAGTGGCGGCCTATCTAGGCGTCATTTCCCTGATGGCGATCGCCGCGACCGCGAGTGGTTCGGCCGTCGCGGCGCTCGGTGCCTGGCTCTTCGTGGCGTCGGACGCCCGGCTCGGCTGGAGTCGATTCGTCACACGGGTTCGCCCATCCGCCGGCATCGACCGACTCTGGGTCATGGTTCCGTATCACCTGGCGCAAGTGCTGCTGACCATGGCGATCCTGGTCGGTCAGGCATCATGAGGCGATGACCACCCCCACACCGCTCTGGCAGCGCCGCTTTCTTGCCCCGATCATCGGCTTCCCGACCTGGTCGCGTCACGCCCCGGACCGGATTGTCTACGTCTCGTCCGAGAGCGGCATCTACCAGCTCCACAGCTGGGACCGGGCGAGTGGCGAACGACGCCAGATCACCTCCGAGCCCGTCGGGCTCGTGGATGGAGAGGTCAGCGCGGATGGCGAATGGGTGCTCTGGCACCGGGACACCACCGGGTCGGAGGCAGGCGAGTGGGTCACCGCGCCCTTCAGCGGTGGCACGGCAGAGCCACTGGCCGATGGATTTCCCGCGGGCTGGGACCAGGGCCTGGCGCCGGGCTTGCTCCGGACGGTCGCGGCCATCAGCACCCAGGAGGCATTCGGTGTCTACGTCGCCGAGCGCGATGGCAGCGGCCGACGCCTGGCGGTCAGCTCCGATGCCCTGGCCATCGGGAGTGGGTGGGGTGGCCCGGAGCTCGGCGGTCTGTCGGCCGACGAAACGCTGGTTGCCATCGAGCACGCGGAGCACGGTGGCCTGATCCATCCTGCCCTGCGTGTCCTGGACGCGCGGACCGGCGCCGTGGTCGGCGATCTCCAGGACGTCGGGCGGAGCCTGTCAGCCCAGGCATGGTCACCGGTTCCGGGCGACCAGCGACTCGCGATCGGCCACGAGCGCCACGACGAGGAGGCCGTGGCGATCTGGGATCTCGGCGACGGGACCGTCACCGAATTCGAATTGCCCTGGACGCACCCGACCGATGTCGCCGACTGGTGGCCGGATGCGAGCGCGCTGCTCCTGGTGGAACTGGACAACGG
>JBDSJV010000262.1:0-7530 GCA_039917225.1 Candidatus Limnocylindrales bacterium | reverse complement strand
AGACTCGGCGCGTCAGCGAGGCGACCGGATGGTCGCGCGCCGGCGGGGCAACCCGACGGCGTGAGGAAAGTCCGAGCTCCACAGCGCAGGGTAGCGGGTAATTCCCGTCCGCCGCGAGGCGAGGACCAGCGCCACAGTGACGATGCCGCCGGCCTCGGCCAGCGGAGTGAAACGCGGCAAGCTCTACCCGGAGCAAGGCCAAATAGGAGGGCGCAACCCGGTTCGCCGGGGGAGAGGCGCGCTGCCCAGCCCTCGGGTCGGCTGCAAGAGCTGACGGGTAACCGTCGGCCTCAGATGGATGGCCATCCCCGTCGGGCGCTTCGGCTCCCGGTGGGACAGAACTCGGCTTACAGGTCGCCTCGCTGGCGCCTCGCCGACCGGCCTGTCAGCGAGTGCCTGGCCCTGTCGTCCCGATCACTCCTCGTCGGGGCGGAAGATGTGCGCGGCCGTGCAGGCGTTGCAGACGCCCATGGCCGTCTCGAGGTCGCCGATGGGGATGGGCACCTTGCGATCCGGGTACAGGCACTCCACGTCGTAGATGCGCTCGTTGCGTGCCTCCACCTGGATCAGCCGCCTGAACGTGCAGCGGCGGATGCGGTGCGGCGCCAGCCGGTACTGCGCCGGTTCAGGCGTGGTGGTCGAGATCGGTAGAGCCACGATGGAATTAGCCTCGGCGGTGCGTAGCGTGGCGGATCGGTTCGCCGCCCGCCGGAAGCCTAGCACCGCGATTCGCGCCACGGCTACGCTGAAAAGGTACTAGAGTCGGCACCGGCCAGAACCGCATTCGGGAGGGTACGTGGACGCAGAGGCACCTCGGTCGCTCGCCGATCGCGATCTTCGATCCGAGGATCCGGGAGTCTGCCCGTTCCTGCGGTCCGTCTCACGTGGCGCCTTCCGCGCTCCGGTCGAGAACGCAAGCACTGCGAATCGATGCGTTTCCGGCGGGCCAGCCGAGCCACAGCCCCTCGACTGGCAGCGGGCAGCCTGCCTGACCGCCTCCCACCCCCGGTGTCCGAGATACCTGCTCGGGGCCGATGGTCCGGCAATCTCCCAGGTCGTCGACGATCGGCGTCGACCATCAGACCGAAAGATCGCGCCCGTGACCGCGGCCGTCGCGACGGAAGCGGTAGCACCCGGCGCCCCGAACGACGCGGAGCTTGTTCGCAGCAGTCGCCTGATGACCCCGGCAATCGCGATTTCCCTGACCCTGCTCGTCCTTTCGACAGCCGCGGCCATCTCGTTCGTCGCAGTTGCCGGTGGCCTCCGGTTGCCCACGAGCCCCCTGGCTGGGGCAGCCCTCGGATCGTCGACCCCGTCGATCGTGTCGTCGCCCGAACCAAGCGCCGCTCCCACCGTCGCGCCGACAGCGGCGCCCACTCCGCAGGCGACGGCAGCGCCAGTGCCGACCCCGAGTCCCTCGCCATCGCCGACGCCGGCGCCGAGCAGCGACCGATACCTCGTCCTGACCCCCTGCCCATCGAAGCCCGACTGCTATCTCTACACGGTCAAGGTCGGTGACAGTCTCCAGCGGATCGCCCGCTTCTTCGGCGTCCCGTACGACACCGTGCTGGCGATGAATCCGTCGATCGTCGATCCATCGACGATCCATCCCGGAGACGTGCTGGAACTTCCGCCTCCTACGCGTTAGCCGCTCCACGACCGCCTGGCCGGGAGCGTCGTCGCCGGGTGGCACCCGCGCGGATCCCCAGGCCCTGCGTGCGGCCCATCCGCGGTCGACTGGTCCCCAGATCCCGACACCTGGCCCTTCTGGCGAATTTCCGGGTTGACGTAGCGATTCCGCGCGCTATGATGCCCGCAGTGGCGAGAAGTGGGGAGAAGTGGGGAACTGCTTCGACCCGACGCCATAGCGGACAACCGGTAGGGCACACCGGGCACTCCGCGACTAATTGACGGGCTCGCGGCCTCGAAGCTGCGGGCCCGTCGAAACCTCAGACGCGGAAGGCGGCCCGATCGGTGTTCACCGGCGAGTACCGGCACACGCTCGACGGCAAGGGGCGACTCGCCGTCCCGGCGCGCTTCCGCGCACAGCTCGAGGACGGAGCCGTCGTCTCGCGCTGGATCGATGGTTGCCTGGCGATCCACACGCGGACCGGCTGGGATGCGCTCGCCGAGAAGGTCGCCGCGCTGCCGATCACCGACGCCGCGTCACGTCTCTTCGGACGAAGCATCTTCGCCGGAGCCGCCGAGACGGAGCTCGACCGCCAGGGCCGGATCCTGCTGCCGTCGTATCTCCGGGAGGGGATCGGGCTCGAGGGTGAGGCCGTCGTCGTCGGCTCGCGGGACCATGCCGAAATCTGGGCCCCCGCCACATGGGCCGACTACCGACGCGCGATGGATGACCCGGCGGCGTTCGCCCAGGCAATCCAGGGCCTCGGTATCTGATGGACCAACTGCGTTTCCAGGTCGCCGTTCGGAACCGCCGAGAGTCGGGTGATGCCCGATGAGCACGGTCCACGTGCCCGTGCTGATCGACGAGGTCGTCTCGATGCTGGCGCCCGCGCCCGGCAGCCTCCAGATCGACGGAACGATCGGAGGCGGCGGTCACGCCGAACGGATCCTGGAGGCGACGAACCCTGATGGCCGCCTCCTTGGCCTCGATGCCGATGGGGCGGCCATCGCCAGAGTCCGCGAGCGACTCGGCCCGCGCTTCGGTGATCGCCTGACGCTGCGCCAGGCGAACTTCCGCGAGCTCGCCTCCGTCGCGCCCGCGGAGGGGTTCGGGGAGGCCGATGGCTGCTTCCTGGATCTCGGGTTGTCCAGCTTTCAACTCGCGGACACGGAGCGCGGCTTCGGATTCCGCACCACCGGGGCGCTCGACATGCGCTTCGATATGACGAAGGGCGTCCCGGCCGCGGAGCTGATCGCCTCGCTTGGCGCCCCGGAGCTGATCGCCCTGTTCCGGCGCTACGGCGAGGAGCCGTTTGCCGGACGCATTGCCCGCGCGATCGTGGAGGCCCGCCAAACCGCGCCCGTACGCACGGCTGAGGATCTCGCATCGCTCATCGAGCGCGTGGCTCCAGCACAGGCGCCCGGCAGGCGGCGCATCCATCCCGCCACGCGCGTCTTCCAGGCCCTTCGGATCGCCGTCAACGAAGAACTCGAGGCATTGACCACCGGACTCGAGGCCGCCCTGGGCCTGATGCGTCCCGGTGGACGCCTCGTCGTCCTCAGCTATCACTCGCTCGAGGACCGGATCGTCAAGCGCTACTTCCAGGCCGAACGACGCGGGTGTGTGTGCGCGCCGGAGGCCCCCGTCTGCATCTGCGGTCGCGCGCCACGGGTGCGTCTCCTGGCCCCGAAGGGCCTGACCCCCGGCGAGGAGGAGCTCGCAATCAATCCTCGAGCCCGGAGCGCGCGGCTCCGGGTCGCCGAACGTCTCGCCGCGTAGCCAGCGTCAAACGGATCGGCGGAGTGGAGCCGTCGAACGTTCATCGGGAGGAGGAGTCCCCATGAGCAAGCGTCATCAGGCCAGCCGGCGTCGCACCTACGGGCGGCGACAGCACGAGGTCCACGAGCGTCACGAACGGCGCATCGACCGTGGTCGACCAGAGATGAGCTGGGCCGAGGCCGGCGACGCCAACCAGGCTGACCCGCTCTCGTTCATGGACCCGCGGACGCCTCGTCTCCGCTTTGGCTTCGCTGACTGATGGCTGTCTACCAAGGCGCCAGACGGCGGGGATTCGAGCTCCCGCGACCGCATTTCGATCTCGAGGCCCCGATCGGCCGAGCACGCTCCGGTCCGGCGACAACCGGGCTCGTGCGCGACGCTCGGTCAACCCGGGTGGGTTCGATCCTCGCCGTGATCGTCGTCGCCTTCATCCTCGCGTTCCTGTCGCTCAGCCAGAGCGTCCGGGTTTCGGCGACCAGCTACGACATCGTGCGGCTCGGATCGGAGTACGAGCGCCTGGATGCCCAGCGCCAGGACCTGCGGTCGAACCTCGATCGCCTGGGATCCGAGCCGGCGATCCGGAAGCTTGGCCTCGACAGCGGTCTCGGACAACTTGACGCGCCCCTGATCATCCAAGCTCGCTAGTTCGATCGGAGTTACCCGGTGATCCTGGGACGGACGGACTCGCGCGGCCGCCTGGTCTTCCTGCTGATCGTCTTCGTGCTGTTCGCCGGTGCGCTCATCGCGAGGCTCGGCTGGTGGCAGATCGCGCGTCGGGATGACCTCGCCGCGAGCGCGCAGCGCCAGATCTACCTGCGCACCGAGGTCCCCGCAATCCGTGGGTCGATCTACGATCGAAGCGGTACGGTCGCCCTGGCCTCGAGCGTGTCCCGGGACCGCCTGACCATCAATCCGAAGCGACTTTCATCGAATGACCGGGAGGTCCTGATCGCGTTGCTGGCCGAGCAGCTCGGGCTGGAAGAGGCGGCGGTGATCGGTCTGCGCGATCGACTCACATCCGATCAGTCGTACGTCGTGATCGCCCGCGACCTCCCCACTGACCAGGCCGACGCCATCGTCAGCGCCGCGCGAGCGAACGGGATCACCACGGTGGGAGTCGAGTCCTCACAGATACGGTTGTATCCACAGACAGGCGGAGCGCCCAAGACCTCCCTCGCGGCGCACCTCATCGGCTTCGTCAACCGGGAGGATGCGGGCCAGTACGGTGTCGAGCGCTATTACCAGGACCTGCTCTCCGGGACGCCGACGATCATGGAATCGGACCGCGACGCGAACGGTCAGCCGGTCCTCGAGACGAGGCACACCGTCTCCGCGGGCACTCCCGGGGGAGATCTCTCGCTGACCATCGATGCCGGGCTCCAGCTGGTCCTGGAGCAGGAGGTCATGGCGGCCTGGGTCGCCGATCGTCCGCGAAGCGTTTCCGCCGTGGTCATGGATCCCTATACGGGAGCCATCCTTGCGGAGGCGACCTATCCGTCCTACGACGCCAACAACTACGCGACCGTTGCCTCGACCGACCCTGGCCGCTTCACCGACCCGGTCGTCGCGGAGGTCTATGAGCCCGGCTCCGTGTTCAAGCTCCTGACGGTGATCGCCGGACTCGAGACGAAGACCGTGACGCTCCAATCCAGGATCGACGACACCGGAACGCTCAAGCTCGATCAGGGCAAGACGAGGGTTTCCGACGCGGACCTCAAGGCGATGGGTGTGATGTCGCTCGCCGACGGTATCGCCTATTCGCGGAACGTCGTGGCCGCCAAGGTGGCGCTTGGCCTCGCCCGGACGACCCAGGATGCGGCGAAGGAGCTGCACGAAGTCTGGACCCGGCTCGGTTTCGGTTCGCGGACGGGAATCGACGTCGCCGGCGAGGTAGGAGGCCTGGTTCGAGATCCGGCGGACCGGACCTGGAGGCAGATCGATCTTGCCAACGCCTCGTTCGGCCAGGGGATCGCGGTGACGACGCTGCAACTCGCCACCGCCTATGCGGCGATGGTCAATGGTGGGATCATGCCGACGCCGCACGTCGTGGCTGCCATCGACGGCATACCCGTCGTGGTGAGCGACCGCGGCCAGGTGATCGACCCAGCGCTGTCACCCGTCCTCACGGACCTGATGAACCATGTCGTGACGACCGTTCCGTACTATCGCGATCGAACCCTGATCCCCGGCTACTACGTGGGCGGCAAGACCGGCACCGCCCAGATCTGGGACAACGCGATCCACAACTGGAAGTCGGGGATCTTCAACTTCTCGTTCGTGGGGTACGTCGGGCGGCGGGTCGGTCACCCGGACCTCGTCGTAGCGGTCCGGATCAACGAGGGCCGCCCCTCGTCCCGACGCGTCGGTGAACTGTCGATGCCGGTCATGTCCTTCGAGCTGTTCAGGCGGATCGCAACCGACGCCATGAGCATCCCGGGCCTCCTGCCGGAGCTGCCTCCGGTGGACGCGCCGGTCGGTCCGCTCCGGCGATGAACGAGGTCGTGGCCATCAGTCGCGCACCGTCCGGTCGGCGCCGCTGTGCCAAACTTCGGCTCGTGTCCGAGCCCTCGATACCGCGCGCCAGCCGCGCCACTCCGGCAAACGGGGCGAGGGTCGATGCCCTCACGACCGTGGATCTCGTGACCCTCAGCGGTGGTCGTCTCGTGCGCGATTCACATCGTCCGATCCTGGGCGCGGCCGTCGATTCGCGTCTGGTCAGGCCCGGTGAGCTGTTCGTCGCCCTGCCCGGCGAGCGGACCGATGGACATCGGTTTCTGCGCGAGGCGGTGATTGCGGGCGCCTCCGCAATCCTCATCGCCTCGGAACTGGACCCGGCCACCATGACCTCCTTCGGCGATGTGAAGATCGTGACCGTGGCGGACCCACTGATCGCGCTCCAGGACATTGCCGCCGGCTGGCGAGCCCGATTCGATCCACTGGTCGTCGGCGTGACGGGAAGCATCGGCAAGACATCGGCCAAGGAGGCGATTGCCACGGTCCTCGCCGCCCGGGCGAAGACGCTCCGGAGTGAGGGCAACCAGAACAACGAGATCGGTCTTCCGTTGACCCTTCTCCGCCTCGGCAAGGATGACCGCTACGGCGTCCTGGAGATGGGCATGTACACCGGCGGCGAGATCGCCAGGCTGGCGGCCATCGCGAAGCCAACGATCGGGGTGGTGACGAGCGTCCTCGGGGTTCACCTCAGCCGGATCGGCAGCATCGAGGCCGTGGAGAACGCCAAGGCAGAGCTCATCGAGGCGCTCCCGGCCAACGGGATCGCGGTCCTCAACGCGGATGATCCGAGGGTCCGCGGAATGGCTGGGCGGACCAAGGCCCGCGCCATCACCTACGGATTCGCGCGCGACGCGGACATCCGGGCCAGCAACGTCCGGGCCAGGGGAGCGAAGGGCATGACCTTCCAGCTCCGGATCTCGACTGGCGAGAGCCCGCGAGCACTTCCCGTCCGACTCCCGATGCTTGGTCGCCTGTCCGTCCATAACGCGTTGGCCGCCGCAGCCGTCGGAGTTGCTGTGGGGATGGAACCGGACCAGATCGCCGCCGCCCTGTCGAGGGGCTGGTCCGTGCCGCATCGCGTTCAGCTCCTGCGCGTGGGGGGATCGACGATCGTCGACGACAGCTACAACGCCTCCCCGGCATCGATGATCGCGGCGCTTGAGCTGCTGTCTGGTCTGCCCGGCCGACAGATCGCGGTCCTCGGCGAGATGCTCGAGCTGGGTGATGAGGCCGAGGAGGGCCACCATGCGGTGGGTCGCGCGGCAGCGAGGACGGTGGCGGTCCTCATCACGATCGGACCCGGCGCGGCCGGAATCGCCGATGGTGCCCTTGCAGCTGGCCTCGATCCGGCTGTGGTGATCCAGACCAACGACCGGGACGCTGGCCTCGCGGCGCTGCGCCACCGGATGCAGCCGGGGGACGCGGTTCTGGTCAAGGCATCGCGCGCCGCCGAGCTCGATCGGCTCGTGGATGCCCTTCGGTCCGAGCCGGAATGACCGTTGAACTGATCCAGGGTCTGCTCCTCGCGTTCGCGCTGGTGGTCATTCTCATGCCCTCGTACATCCGCCTCCTGCGTGCGCTTGGGATGGGCAAGCGAATCCGGTCCG
>JBDSJV010000261.1:0-2700 GCA_039917225.1 Candidatus Limnocylindrales bacterium | reverse complement strand
TTCGACGCCGAGACCCTGCGGTTCAGCGAGGCCAATGCAGGGGCGCTCCACGATCTCGGCTATTCGATCGAGGAGTTGCGCGAGCTGACGCCCCTGGACCTCAAGCCGGAGTTCACGAGAGCGAGGTTCGTGAAGCTCCTGGCCCCGCTGGCGGCCGGCAAGCGCGATCAGGTTGCCTTCGAGACGATCCACCGCCGCAAGGACGGGTCCACCTACCCCGTGGAGGTGCGCGTCGACCTACCGCCCGGCGAGCGCCCGCCGGTCTTCGTCGCCATCGTCCAGGACATTACGGAGCGGGCCACGGCGGAAACGGTACTGCGCGAGAGCGAGCGATCCCTTGCCGAGGCCCAGCGGATCGCCCACATCGGGAGCTGGGAGTGGGACGTGATCGCGGACACGCTTCGCTTGTCCGACGAGACCCACCGCATCTACGGGCTCGAGCCGGGGTCGTTCAGCGGGTCGATTGAGTCATTCACCGCCATCGTCCATCCCGACGACATCGAGCTGGTCCGGGCGGCCGACCGGGCCGCTCTCGAGGACGGCGTGCCGTACGACGTGACCCATCGGATCGTTCGGCCGGATGGGGTGGTCAGGATCGTTCACGAACGCGGTGAGGTCATCCGCGACAAAGCGGGCCATTCGACTCGACTCGTGGGCACGACCCAGGACGTCACCGAGCGGATCGCTGCCGTGGCGGAGCGGTCGCGGCTCATCACGGCGATCGAAAACACCGCCGTCGCGATCTGGATGCACGATCTCGACAAGAAGGTCACCTACGTCAACCCGTCATTCAGCCGGCTCTACGGCTACGCGCCCGACGAGATCGTCGGCCAGTACGCCGGCATCGTCGACAGCGGCCGGCACACGAGCGTATTCTTCGACGAGACCTTCGCTGGCGTCGCCGCTGGTGAGATCTGGACCGGCACCATCGTCAACCGCCGCAAGGATGGCTCGCTCCTCGAGGTCGAGGCAGCCATCTCGCCGGCGGTCGACCGTCACGGCAAGCTGACCGGCTGGGTCCAGACCGACCGCGACGTGACCCGCGAGCGCGCGCTCGAGGGCACCATCGAGCGAGGTGCCCGCGAGCGCGAGACCATCGAAGCCGCGCTCGAGCGGATCGACCCGTCCAGCTCCACTGAGACGATCGCCGCCGTCGCCTGCGCGGTCATCCTGGAACTCGAAGGGATCGACTCCGCCTTGGTGACCGAACTCGGGCCGGATCGCGGCCTGATCCTGGCCAGCGAGGGGCAGGCGGCCACGGCCCTGGCACCGGGCGAGGCGCTGCCGCCAGAGCGCGCCCGCTATCTGCTCGAACGCGCCACGGTCGGGCCGTGGGTCGAGGCCTGGCAGGTCGATCCGTCGCTCGCCAATTCCTTTGGCGATCGCCTGGCCATGACGGGCCTCCACACCGCCGCCTACGCACCGATCAAGGGCGCCGAAGGCGTCATCGGTGTACTCGGCTTCGGCGTCCACGACGCGGCGGCGGTCGAACGGCTCCACGGGCACGTACCCGCCCTCACCACCTTCGCCTCGATCCTGGGCGCGCTCCTGGCGCCCGGCCTCGAGACCCGTCAGCGGGCGGACGAGGCGCGCGCATCGATCCAGGCGATTCTCGATGCCGCGGCATTCACACCGTACTTCCAGCCGATCGTCGACCTCGTCGATGGCACGGTCGTCGGGTACGAGGCGCTCAGCCGGTTCACCGACGGGACCCGGCCCGACATCGCGTTCGGGCTGGCCGAACGGTCCGGCCTCGGGATCGAGCTCGAGACCGCCACGCTGATGGCGGCGATCGAGGCGGCGAGCGTCCTGCCGCGCACCGCCTATCTCAGCCTCAATGCCTCACCGTCGCTCATTCGCTCGGGTGTCCTCCGGGAGATCCTCGCGCCGATCGAGCGATCGATCGTCCTCGAGGTGACCGAGCACGTCGTGGTCCAGGACTATGCCGAGCTCCGCACGGCGATCAAGGGCCTCGGGCAAGACGTCCGGCTCGCCGTCGACGACGCCGGGGCTGGGTACGCCAGCTTCCGGCACATCCTCGAACTCACGCCCGCCTTCGTGAAGCTCGACATGGGGCTCGTCCGGGCGATCGATGCCGATCCCGCGCGCCAGGCCCTCCTCGCCGGGATGTCCTACTTCGCAGTGAAGCGCAAGATCAAGCTGGTCGCCGAGGGGATCGAGACGAAGGCCGAACTCGCGGCGCTCGGCTCACTAGGCATCCGCTTTGGCCAGGGGCATCTGCTTGGCCGGCCACGGGATGGACGCGGACCTGGGCCATGGCCGACGAATATCCGGTGGAGCGATCCGGGGGCCGGCAAGCGCTGATCACCAAACACGAGAGCGCCCAGAGGCTGAGCGCCGCGGTTGCCCGCGCCGGCGCTATTCGTCCGCGATCCGAAGCTTGCTGGCCCTGAGCGACGTCCGCCCGGTCTGGGCGATGACGACGCCCCCCAGGATCATGGCGCCGCCAACCAGCTGGATCGGCGAGAGGCGCTCCCCGAACAGGATGGCCGCGAGAGCGATCGTCCAGATCGGCTCAACCGTGCTGACGAGCGATGCGCGAGCCGCGCCGATCCGGTGGGCGCCGGCGTAGAAGGCCTGGATCGCGATGAACGTTGCGACCATCCCGACGCCGGCGATGCCGCCCCAGGCGTCGGCTGGGATCTGACCGGGGAGGACCGGTCGCCCGATCGCGAGCGC
>JBDSJV010000260.1:0-4023 GCA_039917225.1 Candidatus Limnocylindrales bacterium | reverse complement strand
TGGCGTGGATCACAAGGAGGTCGCCGTCCGCGAGCTCGAGTCCGACGACCTCAAGCGGGACGCCGTTCCCGTCCGGCCCGAGGAATACGACGAGTCCATCGTCGTCTGGATCCGGTGGGTAGAGCGGACAGCCACAACGCTCGACAACAAGACGCGCGCGATCGTGGGCAACGCCATGCCGGCCTGCTGATCGACTGAACCGGATCGCCACGTCATGGTCCTATTGTGTCCGACATAAGCATCCTGTCAAGACGTTGTACTCGTTCAGTACGTCCGATACACATCGACTCCGACGGAGGCGAGGTATTCGGCCGGGGTGAGATAGCCGAGGGCCTGGTGGGGCCGGATCGTGTTGTACACGGTTTCCCAGGCCCGCAGCTCGACCTGGAAGGCCTCGAGCGTGGGCTCGGCGTCGGTGAGCTCGTAGAACTCCTCGGTGTGGGTCCGGTTCGCCCGTTCGACGGCGCCGTGGAGTTTGGGCGAGCGGGGTGGCAGGACAAAGAGGCGGATGCCCCGCACCTCGCACGCCGCCTCGAACTCAGCCATGAACTCGGAACCGTTGTCGATGCTGATCGCTCGAACCGGGAACGGCATCCGCTCGGCCAGGCGATCGAGGACGACGGCGGCAGCCTGCGCCGTTGCCCGTCGACCGAGCTCGACCGTGTCCCAGCGGGACACGACATCGCGGGCGGTGAACTGCTTCCAAACCTTGTCGGGCAGCGGCCGGATGTCGAGCGTGTCGAGCTCGACGAGATCGCCCGGCGCCTCCACCGCCCAGTCGGCCGGCTTGCGGATCGCATACGGCCGAGCCCAGCGGCGCTGGGTGACGCTCATCCGGCGGCGACGGGGCTCGCGGAGATCACCGGCCCGCAGCAGCCGCACGAGGATCCGCCCGATCATGGAGGTTGACAGCAGGATCCCGGCCCGCCGGAGGAGAACCCGGAGCTTGTCCTTGCCCCAGCGTGGATAGCGCTCCCGGATGGCCTTGACCGCCCGCAGCTGCTCGAGGGTCCAGGTCGGCCGACGGCGTCGGCGGGGCGCCGAGCCGTGATCCTCGAGGGTCTCGAGCCGGTGGCGCTCGAACCGGCCGAGCCAGCGATACACGGTCGAGCGACTGACGCCGAAGTGGCGGGCGGTCAGGCTCACGTTGGCGCCGTGGGCGCGGTGCCAGTCGAGCATGGCGAGTCGTCGGCGGGCATCACGCGAGAGTGCCGGTGCGGCCACCGGGGCTCGTCCCCAGGCCGATGTGCGGACCATCCGGTTCCGGGCGTTCGTGCCCTGAGGATGGGCCCGTTGACGGGTAGACTTCGGCATCGAGAGCCTCCGCTGCTGCTGATGTTTTGACACCACCAGCGTAGCGAGGGCTCTCACCTCATTTTCTGACCCGATCCGACCTCACCCGCGTCCAGGCCCGGTGTCACGGACGTATCTGGACGAGATCATCGGTCACCGAACGGTACGATGGCCCTATGCCAATGGAGCACGAGACATCGCGACCCCGGCCCGGAGACGCCGGCCCGCCTGGCAACACCGCGCCGCCCGCCGAGGTCGGGGCGATGTTCGACCGCATCGCCCGTACCTACGATCCGCTCAACGCCCTGATCTCAGGATTCCAGGAGCCTCGCTGGCGAGCGCGGCTCGTGGCGTCGTGTCGCCTCGAGCCCGGCATGGCGGCACTCGACGTCGCCACGGGGACAGGCGCCGTGGCACGGGACCTCGCCCGGCGGGTCGGCCCGTCGGGGCGCGTGGTGGGCGTGGACATCTCCCTGGGCATGCTCGAAATCGCTCGATCTCGGGCCGCGGCGGGCATCCTCACCGGAGCAACGCCGATCAGCTCCTACCTGGTTGGCGATGCCATGGCGCTGCCGGTTGAGGATGCGACGTTCGACGCGGCGACGATTGCCTTCGGCATGCGCAATCTGCCCGACTACGAGCGCGGTTTTGCGGAAATGGCACGCGCCGTCCGGCCCGGTGGTGTCGTGGCCTGCCTGGAGATCGCGCGGCCAGCCTCGATGGTGGGCCGGCTGGGCCGCATCTGGTTCGAGCGGGTGGTGCCGAGCATCGGGCGGCTCGCCGGCCAGGGCGATGCGTACCGCTACCTCGTGGCGAGCGTTCGGGCCTATCCGGCACCCGAGCAGATCGCGGAGACCATGCGTCGCGCCGGGCTGGTTGACGTTGCCTGGACCGCGATGACCTTCGGGATGGTCACGCTGCACACGGGTCGACGCCCCTAGGTTGGCCCGGCGCCGGGCGCCGGGAGGCGGGCGATGGGTGGCGGGCGCCGAATCTCCGTCGGATACGATCCCGGGTCGTGGTTTGCGGGTCACGAGGCGGAAGCTGCCCCATCTACGATCCCGGGTCGTGTAAGGCTCGATCCAGCCCGCTGCCATGGCAGGTAGACGCGGGGTTCACGTTCGGCCCGTGCTCGGAACACGGCGCGGGATGGCTCGTCGAGCCGCGATCCCGTGCGGAACCGCGCCTACCACGATCCCGGAGCGTAAATGGCGCCAGACGAGGGGCCGGGCAACGCGGCGCGCAACGGTGGGCACCGACCCGGCGACGAGCGCCTAGCTCTTCGACGCCTCTAGCGCCATGCGCGCGCTCTCCCAATCCGCGCGGAACTGGGCGATGCCTTTGTCGGTGAGCGGATGGCGAACCATCTGCTGGAAGATCTTGAACGGCAGCGTGGCGATGTGGGCACCGGCAAGCGCGGAGTCGGTCACGTGGCGCGGGTGGCGAATCGACGCCGAGAGGACCTCGGCCTCCATCTCGTGGAAGCGAATGATGTCCGACAGCTCGCGAATGACGATCATGCCCTCTTCGTTGATGTCATCGAGCCGTCCCACGAACGGCGAGAGAAGCGAGGCGCCGGCTCGCGCGGCGAGCAATCCCTGGTTCGCCGTGAAGATCAGCGTGCAGTTCGTGGAGATGCCCTCGGCCGCGAAGCGACTGATGGCCTCGAGGCCGGTCTCGGACATCGGCACCTTGACCACGATGTTGTCCGCGATCTTCGCGAAGTGGCGGCCTTCCTTGAGCATCCCTTCGACATCGTCCGCAACGACCTCGGCCGAGACCGGCCCATCGGTGATCGTGCAGATCTCGGCGAGGACCTCGTCGTAGGTCTTGCCGGATGTCCGGGCGAAGAGGCTCGGGTTGGTCGTGACGCCATCGAGGACGCCCCATCGGGCGACGGTGCGGATCTCGTCGATGTCGGCGGTATCGAGGAAGAGCTTCATGGGGGTCAGGCTCCGTAGCGAGTAGCCGGGACCCGGGTGGCCAGCGGCTGAAGCGCGATTCTACGCCCCGCGCTCGTCGCGGCCTTCGGGGGACGGGGTGGCATCAGCCGGCGGGGGCGATGACCTCAGCACTCGGCGCGACCCGGCTGTGTGCGGGTGCCGTCACGGACCGGGCGACCAGGACCGGCTCGCGCCCATCGCGCACGGCCAGCGCGGCCGTCACGAAGCCATCGAACAGCGGATGCGGCCGTTCGGGCCGGCTCTTGAACTCGGGGTGGAACTGGCTGGCCAGGAAGTACGGGTGATCGCGCAGTTCGACAATCTCGACGAGGCGCCCGTCGGGCGACTGACCGGACAGGATCATGCCGGCGGCCTCGAGCGTCTGTCGATAGCGGTTGTTCACCTCGAAGCGATGGCGATGCCGCTCGTAGATCACTTCCTGCCCGTAGACCGCCGCGGCCTTGGAGCCTGGCGTCAGCTTGGCCGGATAAATGCCCAGGCGCATTGTGCCGCCCTTGTCCTCCATCTCACGCTGATCGGGCATGAAATCGATGACCGGGTTATCGGTGAACATGTCGAACTCGGTCGAGTTGACGTCCGGGTTGCCGGTCACCTCGCGAGCGAACTCGATGACGGCGCATTGCAGACCGAGGCACAGACCGAGGTACGGGACCTTGTGATCACGGGCGAAGTGCGCGGCGAGGACCTTGCCCTCGATGCCGCGATGCCCGAACCCGCCGGGGACGAGGATCCCCGCCGCGCCGTCGAGGCGCTCGTGCAGGTTCTC
>JBDSJV010000259.1:0-3338 GCA_039917225.1 Candidatus Limnocylindrales bacterium | reverse complement strand
TCGCCGTCGAGCAACACGGCGCAGGGAAGGACGCGCTTCCGGTCCAGCAGGATTGACTCGACCATCTCGAAGGTGGCGGCGGCGGGAGCGTAGTAGGCGGAACCGGCCTTCAGCAGTGCCACGATCTCGGCCCCGCCATTGGCCGTCCGGTCCACCAGCGCCTGGACCCGCTCGGGGCTCATGAGCTCGGTGATGGGGATTCCGGCGACGGTCGAGTAGCGCGGCAGCGGGACCATCGTGTCCCCGTGCCCGCCGAGCACGAACGCATGCGTGTCTGCGACTGAGACACCGAGTTCCATCGCGATGAATGCCCGGAAGCGCGCGGAATCGAGGACCCCGGCCATACCGATGACGCGCTCGCGCGGGAAGCCAGAAGCCTCCATCGCCACGTGGCACATGGCGTCGAGTGGGTTCGTGACGATGATCAGAATCGCGTCCGGCGAATGGGCCGCCGCGGCCCGGACGACGGACCGGACGATACCGGCGTTCTTGGCCAGCAGGTCGTCCCGGCTCATCCCCGGCTGGCGGGCGAGCCCCGAGGTCACGACCACGATGTCCGAACCGGCCGTGTCGGCGTAGTCGTTCGTGCCGACGATCCGCGAATCGTGACCCATGACTGGCGCTGCCTCGGCGAGGTCAAGACCCTTGCCCTGCGGGAGGCCTTCGACGATGTCGACGAGGACAACGTCGGCCAGTCCGGCCTCGGCAATCCGCTGGGCCGTCGTAGCCCCGACATTGCCCGCCCCGATGACGGAAACCTTTCTACGGCTCATCTCACTCCTGTCGGCAGCTGACATGTCAGCCGCTGGATATTCAACTCGCTGGAGTCGAACTTCGCTCCACCGTGGCTGCCCCTTCGACGACGATTGGGCCGGCCGTGCGGACCGCCTCGCTGACGCCCTCGGCGTAGTTCGCAAAGTTCGTGTGGAACATGGCGGCAATGCGTTGAGCCGCGGCGTCATAGGCCTCGCCGTCTGCCCACGTCCCGCGGGGCGTCAGGACTTCTGTCGGGACCCCCGGGACCTCGATGGGCACCTCGACGCGGAAGATCGGATCCGTCACGGTCGGGACATCGGCCAGCGCGCCGCTCAGAGCGGCCCGGACCATGTTCCGTGTATGCGTGATGTTCATTCGCTGCCCAACGCCGTAGGGCCCACCGGTCCAGCCCGTGTTCACCAGCCAGACCGGGACGTCGTGCTCCGCGAGCCGATCCATCAGCATGTGGGCGTAGACGCCAGGGTGGCGCGGCAGGAACGGGGCACCGAACCC
This sequence comes from Candidatus Limnocylindrales bacterium, assembly GCA_039917225.1. Classification (GTDB taxonomy): domain Bacteria; phylum Chloroflexota; class Limnocylindria; order Limnocylindrales; family CSP1-4; genus UBA5189. Next base: position 2,069 of record JBDSJV010000259.1, on the reverse strand, counting down.
GGCAGAGAAGGTGGCCGTCGGCTCCTTGACGCCGATCTCGGTCCCGGCCAGCTTGGCCGTATAGCCCGAGATGAAGTGATAGGCGGCCTGCTCGCGCGTCAGTCGGGCGATCGGCGGCAGCACGCCGAACGCGTCGGCCGTCAGGAAGACCACCGCCCGCGGCTTGCCGGCGATCCCGGTTGGATCCGCGTTGCCGATGAAATTCAGCGGGTAGGCGCCACGGGTGTTCTCGGTGAACTTCTCGCTGTCGAGGTCGAGGTCGCGCGTGACCGGATCGATGTCCACGTTCTCGAGGATCGTCCCGAATCGCTTGGTCGTGGCGAAGATGTCCGGCTCGTACATCGGTGACAGACGGATGGTCTTCGCGTAGCAGCCACCCTCGAAATTGAAGGTGTAGTCGCTGCCCCAGCCGTGCTCGTCGTCCCCGATGAGACTTCGCAGCGGGTCGGCCGAGAGGGTCGTCTTGCCGGTTCCCGAGAGTCCGAAGAAGACCGCCACGTCGCCGTCGGCACCGACGTTGATCGACGAGTGCATCGGCAGGACGCCCTCGTCGGGCATCAGGTAATTCATGACCGTGAAGGCCGACTTCTTGATCTCGCCGGCGTACATCGTCCCGACGATGATGATCTCCATCCGCTCGAGGTGGACGAGGATCGCCGTTCCGGTGCGCGTGCCCTCGGTCGTTGGGTCTGCCTGGAACGACGGGACGTTGATGATCGTGAAGTTCGGTTCGAACGTGGCCAGCTGATCCTGGGTCGGCCGACGGAACAGGTTGCGGGCGAAGATGCTCGCCCAGGCCGTCTCGGTATAGACGCGCAGCGAGCGTCGATGCTTCGGGTGCGCGCCGATGAACAGGTCCTGGCTGTAGAGATCGCGCTCGCGGGCATAGGTCATGAGCCGCTCGCGGAGCCGCTCGTAGTGCTCCTCCGAGATCGGGTGGTTGACGTCTCCCCACCAGATCTTCGACTCGGACGTCGGCTCCACGACGATGAACTTGTCCTTCGGCGATCGACCGGTGTGCTTGCCAGTCCGGACCACGAGCGGCCCATTCGCGGCCAGCATGCCCTCGCCCTCGCGCAGGGCGAGCTCGTACAGCTCGGCGGTCGATAGGTTGGTCCTGCCGGGACGCGCGAGGCTTCGCGGTGTTCCGGTGGCGAAAGCGGTGGTCATGTCAGCGGTCTCCTCGGCGCAGACGGCGGGACGAACAGGCCCGGCCCGTCAGGGCTTCGAATCGACCGGCCGCGCGTGGTGCAGGCGATGAGCCCGCAAGAGTCGGCTTCCGCAGTCGCTACAGTTGCCTCCGATCGTACCACCCGAGAGAAGCCCCGGTTGCGAAACGGTTGCGATGGCCGGACCGAGGGCCTGTCGGTGGCGCGTACGCAGGCGGCGCGGGCGACCCGTGCTCAGGCGGCGCGGGCGACACGGGCGGAGCCGGCGACTCGTGCGGCGCCGGCGCAGCCAGCAGGTGCGGCGCCGGACCACCAGTCCGGATTCTCGCGCCGCGACGTCCGAATCCGGCCTCGGCGTCCCGATCACGACACGAAACGCGGCCGATTCAGCTCTGGAAGGTCGAATTCCGGACCACGAGTCCGTTCCGCGGCGAAATGTGCCGAAATCCCGGACTGGTGGTCCGGTCTGGCAGACGCCGGGGGCAGAGGCCGAGCGTCAGGCCTGGTCCAGTGCCTCGCGCAGGTCAGCGACCAGCTCGGCCGCGCCCTCGATCCCGACGGACAGCCGAACGAGATCCTCGGGGACGGCGAGCGGTGATCCAGCTACGCTCAGATGGGTCATCTGGGCCGGCACCTCGATCAGCGACTCGACGCCGCCAAGCGATTCGGCCAGGGTGAAGATGCGCGTCCCTTCGGCAATGGCGACGGCTCGCTGGGCCGCGGTCCGGCCGTGGCGACCACCGGCAGCGGGGCGGAACGAGACCATGCCTCCCCCACCCAACATTTGGCGGCCCGCGACAGCAGCCTGCGGGTGGGCGTGCGGCCCTTTGCCGAGCCCGGGGTACGCAACCCACTCGACGTCGTCCCGAGTGGCGAGGAAGCTTGCGACCGCCGTCGCAT
>JBDSJV010000258.1:0-2722 GCA_039917225.1 Candidatus Limnocylindrales bacterium | reverse complement strand
TTCGCCGCGGATCCGATCGAAGGTGGCGGCCTGCCGGCCGTCGTCGACCTGCTGCGCGTCCTGACGTTGCTGGTGGGGCCACCGGTCGTCATCCTGACCGCCACCACACCGCTCCTGTCGGCGTGGTTCGCCGCGGGTCGATCGCCCAGTGACGAGCGAGACCCCTACATGCTGTATGTCATCAGCAACGCTGCCTCTCTGGCCGCGCTCGTCGCCTTCCCGTTCCTGATCGCGCCAGCGGTCGGCCTGTCGAGGCAGATGACCCTGTGGACCGGCGGCTTCGCGATCCTTGCGGGTGTGCTGGCCCTCGCCGGATTCGCCGCCCGGCGCGCGTCGGTGGGAACCGGGTCTGCTCACCGGATCACGAACCCCGCCCCGTGTTCGCCCGCCGTTGGGTGGCAACGACGGCTGCGCTGGTCGCTCCTCGCCGCCGTGCCCGCGGGCCTACTGGCGGCCGTGACGAACTTCATTTCCGTCGATCTCATCGCGGCGCCAATGCTCTGGATCGGGCCCCTGATCCTCTATCTCGGCTCGTTCATCGTGGCCTTCTCGGAGCGCGGACGAAGCCTCGTGCCGCGAGCCGCGACCCTGACGCCCGCCGTCGTGACGCTGCTGTGGGTCCCAATCGGGTCGGTTGGGGGCTGGCCGGTTATCGCGCTGATCCTGATGGCGTGGGCGGGTCTGGCGATCGTCGCCACGGCGCTGCACGGCCGACTCGCCATGGATCGTCCGCCACCAGACCGCCTGACCGAGTTCTACCTGGTGCAGTCGATCGGTGGCGTGGCCGGAGGGGCCTTCGTCGCGATCCTCGCGCCCTCGCTGTTCCCAGGCGTCTGGGAGTACCCGATCCTGCTCGCCGGAGCGCTGGCGGCCTTGGCGCTGAAGTCCCCCGGAGCAGCCCGGCATCCGGCGTCCGACCGCCCGGACGCCCCGGTTGGCCGACGCTTCGACTTCGGCCCCTTCTTCGCAGGGGCGGGAGCTCGACTCGGTCCGTACGGCGTCGTCACGGTCGTCGTCCTGGCGATCATGGCCACCGACCGGTCGGTGGCCCTCGAGGCAGCGAGTCGATGGTTTCTGGTCGGTGGGCTCATCCTTCTGGTCGGCGGACCGCCGAGGTTTCTCGCCGTGGCCACCGCCTTCACGCTCGCGATTGCGACCCTGGTGCTTCCCGGTCCCGCGCTGCTTCGGGATCGAAGCTTCTTTGGCGTGACCGAGGTCCTTCGCTCAGCGGAGGAGCAGGTCACGGTCCTGATGAACGGCACGACCCTCCATGGGATGCAGTCGATCGACCCCCTGCTGCGGCATCAGCCGACGACGTACTACGCGCCCAGCGGACCGCTCGGCGACGTGTTCTCCTGGCTCGAGGAGGCGCGCCCCGCGGCCGCGATCGGCGTCGTTGGGTTGGGAGCTGGCACCGTCGCAGCCTACGGGCAGCCCGGTCAGCGCATGACCTTCTTCGAGATCGATCCGCTCGTCGTCCGGGTTGCCACCGACGAACGGTTCTTCACGTATCTCTCGGATGCGCCGATACCGCCGCGCATCATCCTCGGCGATGCCCGACTATCGATCCGCGATCTGCCGTCGGGCGCCTTTGACCTGCTCGTCCTCGATGCCTTCTCTTCCGACGCCGTCCCGGCACACCTGCTCACGGTGGAGGCGCTGTCCGACGATCTCCGGGTCCTTCGACCAGGTGGACTCCTGGTGGCTCACGTCTCGAACCGGTATTACGATCTCGCGGCCGCGATCAAGGCCGCCGGCGATCGGCTCGGCCTGGTCGTCCTGGACAAGGGATACAGCCCGAGCCCATCGGAATCGGCCGCGCTTGCCGCTATCTCCCCCTGGGTGCTGGTCACCGACGATCCAGAGCAGGCCGAAGCGTTTCGTTCGCTCGGCTGGCAGACCGCGCCAGGCTCCGGTCTGGAACCGCTCACCGACGACCATCCGGATGTCCTCAGGTTCCTTTCGATCGGTCGCTGATTTCGCGCCCGGGCAGATCAGCGAGCGAGCCGCTCCCCCTCGGCCAGCGCACGACGATGTGCCTGGAGCGACAGGATCGGGATGAAGACGAGGCCGATGCCGAGGACCCCGAGAGCCGCGTATCCGACGGCTGCCATGATCACGCCCGAGCCCAGGCTCGCGCCAGCGGCCGCGCTCCAGATCAGCGCGTCGGCGGCGCCCTGGACCCGCGTCCGTTCGTGGACCTCGAGGTGCTCGGACAGCAGGGAGCTGCCCGCCACGAAACCGATATTCCAGCCAACCCCGAGGAGGAACAGGGCGATGAGGAGGAGGTTTCCCCCGTCGGGGGGCGCGACCGCGGCCATCACCGAAGCCAGGGCGAGGACGCCAGTGCCGACGAAGATTGCCTGAACGGTCCCGACGCGTTCGGCAAGCCGTCCGGACAGGGGAGACAGGGCGAACATCCCGAGGGTGTGCCCGGACAGGACGATCCCCACGGCCGCAAGGCCATGGCCGTGCTGCGTCATATGCAGCGGCGTCATGGTCATGATCAGGGTCATCACGAACTGGCCGATGACCAGGGCAATGACGGCGGCGCCAACCCCTGGTCGCCGGAGCATCTGCCAGAGCGCGAGGCTGGTCGCCCCCTCGACGGGCGGCGTCCCGGGTCGCGGTGCGGTCTCGTCGGCCATGTCGTAGGGATCCGGGCGGAGCAGGACGAAGGACAGGATCGCGGCAATCCCCATGAAGAGGACCGGCAGCAGGT
>JBDSJV010000257.1:0-5747 GCA_039917225.1 Candidatus Limnocylindrales bacterium | reverse complement strand
ACGCCCTGAGCGGCCTCACGATGACGGTCCGGCGGGGCGAGATCTTCGGGTTCCTCGGCCCCAATGGTGCCGGCAAGACCACGACAGTGAAGCTCCTCCTGGGCCTGGCGAGGCCAACGAGTGGGGGCGGGTCGCTCCTCGGCCGGCCGCTCGGAGACCTTGAGGCCCGGCGACGGGTCGGCTACCTGCCCGAGCTCTTTCGCTTCCAGCCCTGGCTGTCGGCTCGGGAAGTGCTGGCACTGCACGCGGACCTGGTCGGCCTGCCGCGGGCGGGTCGTCGGGCGGCCTTCGATGATCTGCTCGAGCTCGTTGGCCTGACCGAGCGCGCCGACGCATCGGTCGGCGGCTTCTCCAAGGGGATGCAGCAGCGACTTGGGATCGGAGTCGCACTGGTCGGCGATCCGGAGCTCGTGATCCTCGACGAGCCCACGTCGGCCCTCGATCCCATCGGGCGGATCGACGTCCGGGGGATCCTTCGCACGGCCAGGGACCGCGGCGCTGCGGTCTTCCTGAACTCGCACCTCCTGTCCGAGGTGGAACAGGTCTGCGACCGCGTCGCCATCGTCGATCGAGGGGTCGTGGTGGCGGAAGGAACTCTCGCGGACGTGCTCGGCGGGCGTGAGACGCGCGTTCGCGTCGAGGGCCTCGATGCGGCCGATCTGGCTTCGCTTCAGCGCTTCGGCCCGGCCCGGCTCGATGGTGCGGACCTGCTGGTCGAAGGCCTGTCGGACGCTGCGGTCCCCGATCTGGTGGCCGCCCTGGTTGGCATGGGTGTCCAGGTGTTCGAGGTGGCATCCGGTCGTGAGACCCTCGAGGCACGGTTCCTCGAACTCGTCGGTCGCCGGACGGAGGGCGCGGCGTGATCACGATCGCTCGACTCACCATTGGAGAGGCCGCTCGCCGCAAGGTCCTGTGGGTCTTCGTCATCCTGGCGTTGCTCGCGGTCGGGCTGGTGGCCTGGGGGGTCGAGCGTCTCGTATCCGACTACCGGGGCTCAGGCAGCCCCGAAGCAACGCTCCAGCTCGGGATCTCGCAGCTCCTGATCTTCATTGCCTTCCAGTTCAGCTTCGTGCTTGCCATGACCGCCGCGTTCCTCGGGGCTCCGGCGATCGCGTCCGATCTGGAGTCCGGCATCGCCCTCGCAATCCTGGCCCGCCCCATCCGCCGCTCCTCGTACCTGATGGGCCGTTGGCTGGGGCTGTCGATCGTCGTTGTCGCATATGGAGCCGGATCGGCGGGACTGGCCATCCTCGTCGTCGGGTCCATCTCGGGCTACACGCCGCCGTCGGTCCTTGCTCCGGTTGCCTACATGGCGGCCGAGGGGATCGTTGCCCTGACCTTCACGATCCTGCTGTCCACACGCCTGCCCTCGATCGCCGCCGGGGCGGTGACCGTCGTCCTGTTCGGGCTGGCCTGGATGGCGGGCGCCATCGAGCGGGTGGGCGTCGCGTTGGCAGCCTCCAACCCGGGCGTCAATCTGTCCATCGTCGGCGACGTGGGTCGGACGATCCTGCCCACGGACGGCCTCTGGCGCGGCGTGATCCACGGGCTTGAACCCGCGATCGTGATTGCCGCCGCCAGGAGCCAGCCCCTGGCCGAGGCGAACCCGTTTTTCGCGGCAACCCCGCCGTCGCCGCTGTTCCTCGCCTGGAGCGTCGTCTGGACGGTGCTGGTGCTTGGCCTTGCCACCTATTCGCTCCGCCGGCGCGAGCTCTAGCGGCGATACCGGAAACAGCCCGGGAGGTGGTCGTCGACCAGGCCGATGCTCTGCATGAAGGCAGAGACGATCGTGGAGCCGACAAACCGGAACCCGCGACGCCGGAGATCGGCCGACAGGGCATCCGACGCCGCGGTCGTAGCCGGAATGTCAGCCATGGTCGCGGTGCGGGGCAGGGGGGCGGCGGGTCCCGGCACCAGCGATCTGAGGTACGCATCGGAGGCCCCAAACTCCGCGACCACGGCCAGGAAGGCCTTCGCATTGCCGATGGAGGCGTCCACCTTGGCCCGGTTCCGCACGATGCCCGCGTCGGCCAGCAACCGGGCGCGATCTCGCTCATCGAATCGCGCCACGACGGCAGGGTCAAATCCGCGATAGGCAAGCCGAAAGGCATCCCGCTTGTGGAGGATCGTCCGCCACGACAGACCGGCCTGGAAGCCCTCCAGGATGAGTCGCTCGAAGAGCTCGACGTCGCCGTGAACCGGCACGCCCCACTCGTCGTCGTGGTAGGCCAGCATCAGCGGATCTGGTCGCTCGCCTCCAGGCCATGGGCAGCGTTGCGGGGTCTCAGTCTCCATGGACGAAAGGATAGGCAGCGGCAGGTAACCTGACCGCATGCCCCTTCACACGTACCTCGGGCACGGCGCCAGCGGGTCCGCCGCGTCCATGGAGCCATTCGTCCGTGGCTTGATCGAGCGGGGGCTGCGTGCCACGGCCGTCGATCTTCCGAGGCGCAAGGCGGAGGACGCCGTGCCGGCTTGGCGTGCCGCGGTGCCCGACGGCCCTGCGGTCGTGGTGGGCGGGCACTCCTACGGGGGCCGCGTGGCCACCCTCGCGGCGGCCGAGCCGGACACCGGGTATCGCGCCATCGTGCTGTTCAGCTACCCGCTCCACCCGCCCGGCGCGCCGGAACGGGCCGAGGCCCGCGTATCGCATTGGCCTCGGATCCACTGCCCGGTCCTGCTGTTATCTGGCGAGTCCGACCCGTTCGCCCGGCTCGAACTGCTCCGGTCGGCGGTCCCGCTGCTCGAGCAAGGGACGCTGGTGACCTATCCGAAGCTCGGACACGGCCTGCGGCCGGTGCTCGACGACGTGCTCGATCGGGTCGCTACGTTCCTGGCGAACCTGGGGGATTGATCAGTCGACGACAATCGTGCCGCGCATCTGCGGATGGACGTCGCACAGGAAGTAGTACGTCCCTGCGGCCAGCGGGCCAACGGTCACCGCGATCGAGGTCCTCGCGATCGGGTCGAAGCGGAACAGTTGGTCACCCTCATACCCTGACTTGGTCCGGATGTCGATGTTGTGGGCATCGGAATCCTCGTTGACGAGCACGAGCTGGGTCGTGGCACCGCTCTGGAAGTGCAACTCCTTGGTATCGAACGTGCTGTTCCTGGCGGTCACGACGATGGTTCCGGCAGGCCATGACGGCGCCGGCGTGGCCGCCGCGCCGCAGCCGGACAGCACGAGGGCTACGCCCGCAAGGAGCGCGATGGACTGTCGCCCGATCCGGGACGCGATGAGCACCCTCGTGGACTCCTCCTGAGTGCGGCCATCGACCGGGGCCGCGTTTCCCATCATTCTATTTGGAGCGACCGTGGTTGCGCGCTCAGCGAACGTCGACCACGACATAGGTCGCCTCGCCGCGAGGTGTGCGCACCCGCACACTCGTGCCCCTCACGGCTCCGATGAGCGCCGCGCCGACCGGCGACGCCGAGCTGATCCGACCGGCGGCGGGATCGGCATCGGTCGTGCCGACGATCGTGTACGTGGCGGCGTCTCCATCGATCTCGACGTCGACGACGGATCCAAGTGACACTCGGCCGGTCACGATCTCCTTGATCAGCACGGAGTTCCGCTTGCGCTCCTCGAGCAACCTCACGCGTCCCTCGAGGAAGGACTGCTCCTCCCGGGCTGCCTGGTACTCCGCGTTCTCCTTCAGGTCGCCATGCTCGCGGGCGGCCTTGATCCTCGCGACGACCTCCGGTCGCTGGGACTGGGTCATCACCTGGAGCTCGGCGTCGAGTCTCGCCATGGCCTCGGCCGTCATCGGGATGGGTTCGGTGCGCGCCGCACGAGCCGCCGCGGCCGCATCGCTGGCGTGCCTTGGGCCGGCGGGCGTCCGACGAGCCGCGGGCGAGCGGGCTGCGGTCGTCCGGGACGCAGTGGCCGTCGTGGATCGTGGCCCGCGTCTCGTCGTGCCGGTGCCTCGATCGTCCGCACGGGCGCCGTCCGCGTCCCCGGGCGGCATGGCCACGACGCGTGTCGGCGGAGCCGTTGGCGTCTCGTCCGCGGCTATCGCACCGGTGATCCCGTGCGCCTGGCGGTCCCCGGTTGCGCGTCGGGTGTTGGCCCACGGGAGCAGGAGAGCAGCCTCGGGACGCCCGTCGATCAAGCCGCCCTGGTCGCCGGTCCTCGTCGCGGCCGACTCGGCGAACGCGTCGAACAGCGCATCGAGGTACTCCTCGACCGCGTCCGTCTCTGCCCACCAGATGCGAGCTCGCTCGATCCCGACGACGGCGTGGAGCCACTGACCGTCCGCATGCGGGTGCCGGTCGCCGAGGACGTGGCGAGCGAGGGCGAGGGTCCGGCCGCCGACGCTCCGCCTCGTACCGCCCAAGTAGACGACGGACTCGTTCGGAAGCCAGAGCGAGGCAAGGCGCGCCATCAGGCTCCGGGCGGTTGGTCGCTCGCCAGCGAGTCGGAGTTCGGGCAGGCGCTCGATCCACCGACCGATCCGTTGGTTCTCGAGCGGAGCCGTTGGGGCCGGCTCGGCCAGCTCCACGAGGTAGACGCCCGCGGATCTCGTGGTCAGCGGGCGGCCCCAGATCACCGGTCCATCGGGGAGCAGGCCCACGGCCCGTAGGAGTGCGGGAGCCCCGCCTTCGAGTGTCATCCGGTTGCCGAACCTCAGTCTGACCCGGGTACACGCCGGACCGGGGTATCGTCGCACCGATATCCCTTGGCTGCCCGGAGGCCCACGATCACCGCTCGCAGAAGTGCCAGCATCGCCACCCTGATCCTCCTGCCCCTCGTCCTGGTGGCGGGAGCGATCGTGGTCCTGCCAGAGGCTCGCCAGCTGGTTGGCCTTGCGGCCGATCCCGCGCCGACCGGCGGTGCCGCCGCCACGGAGGCGCCAGCTACCGACAGCCCCGAGCCGTCGCTCGCCGTCCCATCGGCCACGCCCTACGTGCCGGGCCCGGTCGATATTGCCTGGACGCACGAACGTCTCGACGATGCCCTTCGGTGGGGCAGCCTGCGGCTTGCGCCGCCGGGCATGGTCGCGAGCGTCCTGTTTCCGGATGGCCACATCTGGACGGGATCCGCGGGCGTCGCCGACCTCGCAACCCGTCGCGCGCTGACGCCGGACACGCCGTTTCCGATCGCGTCGATCAGCAAGACCTTCCTCGCGGCGGAGATCCTGTCGCTCGTCGACGAGGGGATCGTGACGCTTGACGATGCCGTCGCCGCGCGACTGCCTGGATTGCTCGTTGGCGATCGGCCGATCAACGTCGCCATCACGATCCGGCAGCTGCTTGACCACACCAGCGGCCTTCGCGACTTCCTCCTCAATGCGAAGCTGAACCGAGCGGTCCTCGCCGATCACGCGGCCACCTGGACCCTTGAGACCGCCCTCGCGTTCGCCGGCGCGCCGATCGCCAAGCCAGGCGTCGGCTATCACTATGCGAACACGAACTACGTCCTCCTGGGCCTGATCGCCGAATCAGCGACCGGTCGAAGCCTTGCCGCCGAGTACCGCGCTCGCTTCTTCGAGCCGCTCGGATTACAGAGCGCCACCTACCAGGGCGTCGAACAACCCGTGATGGAACTGCCGGCGGCGTACGTCTACGCCACCAACAAGCTGGACGAGATACCCGCGGATCTGGGCGACGGGACCGCCATTCGACCCTTCACCTCGGTCATCACCGCCGCTGGTGCGGCGGGCTCGATCGCGGCCAGCGCGCCGGATCTCGCGCGATGGGCGCAGGCGCTGTATGGCGGAGCGGTCGTGTCAGCAGCGGGGACCGCC
>JBDSJV010000256.1:0-5399 GCA_039917225.1 Candidatus Limnocylindrales bacterium | reverse complement strand
GCGGCTCGCGGGAGCGCCACGTCCGAGCCAGATGCGCTGCCCATTCGTGTCTACGTGTCATCCGACGCGGGTGTCCTCGAGGCGATCCGATTTGTTCCCGACCGTGGGCTCGCTGCCATGGCCAAGGATCTCGTGGGTCGCGACCCATCTGACCCAGAGACTGCCGACCGCATCACGCGTAGAGTAGGCGCCACCGCGGGTCAACAGCTCGCCGAACTCCTGGCAATCGCCGCTCGGCCGGAAGGGTGAGGTTCACGATGGGCCATGCGTACGCAGCTCCCGGCGGGCGACCATGACGCGGGCCCGACGCTACTCCGTGCCGACCGACCGGGCCTACGAGCGTGACACCAATCTGTGGGTCCAGCGGATCGGAGATCACGTCCGGATCGGATTGGACGAACTCGGCCAGGAGATGAACGGCGACCTCGCCTTCATGCAACTCGCCGCGCCGGGAACCGTCATCGCCCGCGGTCAGGAGATGGGCAGCGTGGAGGCCGGCAAGTACGTCGGTCCGCTCCTGAGCCCCGTCGCCGGCACGGTCCGGGCCATCAATCAGGCTGTCCTCGACCGCCCACGCCTGGCCAATGAGGACCCGCTCGGCGCCGGCTGGCTCGTCGAGCTGGACCTGGCTCCCGGCGAGACGCTCGACCATCTCGCTACCGATCCCGAGGAGATCCAGACGTGGTTCGACGGTCGCGTCCGGGACTTTCGCATGAAGGGCGTCCTCGCGGAATGAGCCAGTTGGCCGCCGTCACCGGCGCTGTCGCTGCCAGTGCGACCGACGCCTTCCTGGCCCGCCAGGATCACTTTCCCGACGAGATCAACTTCCACGCGCCAGGCCTCAAGCGCTACCGGACCGAGGCATTCGAACAGACGAACCCACGTGCATGGCTGCCGATCAGCGTCACAGGCGACGCCTGTGCCCTCCAGTGCGAGCACTGCGTGGCGAAGGTCCTGAACCCGATGATCAGCCTGCAAGCCTCCAAGAACCTGTACGAACTGTGTGCCGACCTCCAGTCGACCGGCACGAAAGGCGTGCTCGTCAGTGGCGGCTCGATGAAGAACGGCCAAGTCCCGCTGCTGAAGCACGTCGAGCACATGAAGCGGGTCAAGGACGAGCTTGGGATGAAGATCATCTGCCATACCGGCCTGGTCAGCGAGGAAACGGCGGCCGGACTCGCCTACGCCGGCATCGACGGCGCGATGATCGACATCATGGGCGCCGACGAGACGATCTCCGAGGTCTACCACCTCGAAGCCTCGGTTGACGACTTCGAGGTTTCCCTCGAGCGACTGACTCGGCATGACCTCATGACCCTGCCGCACATTGTCCTCGGGCTGCACTTCGGACGATTCCTCGGCGAGCAGCGCGCGCTCGAGATCATCGCCCGCTACCCCGTCTCGGCACTGATCCTTGTGGTCCTCATGCCGGTCTTCGGGACGCCCATGGCCAACCTGGCGCCGCCGCCCGTCGACGAAAGCATCGCGTTCTTCCGGACCGCCCGCCTGGCGATGCCCCAAACACGAGTAATGCTCGGATGTGCCCGGCCCGGCGGGAAGGTGAAGGTCGAGCTCGACCGGGCCGCGATCGACATGGGCCTCAACGGGATTGCGTTCCCCGCCGAGGGGATCGTGGAGTACGCCGTGGAACGCGGACTCGAGCCGAAGTTCTACGAGTACTGCTGCTCCCTCACCTGGGGCGTCTGATCGTGTTCAGTGTCTCGGCCGGGATGTCTTGATCGTGGAGCGTTGGCGGCTGATCGTCGACGACGGGGCCTCCGCTGCGTTCGGGCTGGCCGCCGACGAGTGGCTCATGGGCCATCACGCAGGTGCGGACGGCTTCGATGCGACGCTCCGGCTCTACACGTACGAGTCGCATTGCGCGCTGATCGGCCGGTTCCAGGATCTCGCCACCGAGGTGCGACTCGACGAGTGCGCGCGCGAGGGGGTCGATGTCAATCGCCGGCCCACGGGCGGGGGCGCGATCCTCATGGGCCGCGATCAGCTGGGCGTGGCCTTGACGTTCGCCGCGGATCGTCCCGACCTGCCCGGACCTCCTGCTCATCTGTACACCCACCTCGCGGCCGGCGTGGTGGAAGGCCTCGAGACGATGGGCGTCCGGCCGCGATTCCGTCCCAAAAACGACCTCGAAGCGAGTGGGCGCAAGATCGCCGGCCTCGGCGTATGCCGCGACGCGAGCGGCGGGATGCTCTTCCACACGAGCCTGCTCGTGGATCTGGATGTGCCGCTGATGCTCAGGCTCCTGTCGATCCCTGCCGAAAAGATCTCCGACAAGGTCCTTCGCTTTGTCGCGGACCGTACGACGACGGTGCGGCGTGAGACGGGCAGGGACGTGACCATCCAGGAGGCGCGCACCGCCGTCGCCGCAGGCTACGCTCAGCGGTTCGGTGCGGAGCTTGTCGCGCAACCGCTCAACGTCGCGGAGCTCTCGGCGATCGACGACCTCATCCGCACCAAGTACGCCACGACCGAATGGATCGACCAGCGCCGCCTCGATGCCGCGGATGGCGACCCGCGCGCACAGTCGCGCGCTGCCCTGGTGGGTGCATGCTTCGGGCCGGCCGGAGCGGGCGTGGGACACGCGATGAGCAAGACGCCTGGTGGCCTGCTCCGAGTCTACGTCGCGCTCAGCGGGGAAACGATCAAGAGCGTCCTCGTGACCGGCGACTTCTTCGCCGACCCGACGACCGTGACACGCCTCGAGGCGCGGCTCAAATGGGCGCCCGCGGAGCCCGCGACGATCCGGGCCGCAGTCGATGCCGAGGTGGGTGAGACGGGCGTCGCGCATCTCGCGAGCTTCGAGCTGGCGGCGATCATCGAGAAGGCCGTGGACAACGCCAAGCGAGCGAGGAGTGCTGCCCTGTGACGCTCCGGGAACTGCCCGTCCTGCCGCTCGGCAACCATCAGGCTCACGACCACCCGAGCGCTGACGGTCTGCCCGCAAGCGATCCATTCCAGGCGAGCCCGGACTTCGTGCGGATCAGCATGGCGAGCGCCCTTGCGCTCCGCTACCGGTCTGGGAAGTTCGCGCGCGACTTCGCCTTCGGCGGGATCAATCTTCTGCTCAACTACGAGGACGGATGCCGGTCCGATTGCGGGTATTGCGGCCTCGGCCGATCGCGACCCGGGGAGTACGACGAAAAGTCGTTCATCCGCGTCGAGTGGCCGATCGTTCCCACCGACGATCTCGTGGACCGCGTTGTCCGATACGAAGAGCAGATGACCCGGCTGTGCATCTCGATGGTCACGAACAAGCGCTCGTACCCGGACACCCTCGAGATATCACGTCGGATCACCGCTCGGACCAAGGTGCCGCTGTCAGTTCTGGTTGCGCCGCCCACGCTCAACGAGGATCGCCTGATCGCCCTCCGCGAGGCGAACGTGGACATGATCGGGTTCGGGCTCGACGCCGTCACCGAGGAGGTGTTCATCCGCCATCGCAAGGACGTGCCGTCGGGCGGCGGGCTCAAGTGGGACCAGTACTGGCGCCTGATCCACGCCGCCCGACGCGTCTACGGGCCGTGGAAGATCAACTGCCATACGCTCGTGGGGATCGGCGAGACGGATCGGGACCTGATGACAATTTTCGACGACCTCAAGCGCCAGCAGATCTTCTCGTACCTGTTCTGCTTCAACCCGGAGCCTGACTCACGAATGGGCGACTGGCCAAAGTCGCCGCTGGTGCGCTGGCGCCGCATCCAGTTGGCCAAATGGTTGCTCGAGGAGAACGACGTGCCGTTGGCCGACTTCCGCTTCGACGATGACGGCGCCCTCGTCGGCCTCGGAGGCGGCTTCGAGCTTGCGTCCCAGGCAGTTGAGAGCGGGATGCCATTTATGACGAACGGCTGCCCAAGCGCGGGCGGCACGCCCGGCTGTAGCCGTCCATATGGCAGCTATCGGCCGTCCGAACCGTTTCGCGATTTCCCGTTCAAGCCGGTCGGGGTTGACATCGAGGGAATCTGGGACGATCTCCGCCTGGACGATCTGACGTCGGGCTGACCCAGGGCGCGATCGTGGCGCCCCCCTCAGTGAGTGATCGCCTCGCCGCCGTCGACGGGAATCACGGCTCCGTTCACGAACCCGAACGCGTCCCCGGCCAATCCGACCACCGCCCGCGCCACGTCGTCGGTCGTCGTCATCCGACCACTCGGGTTGCGGCGGCGGCTCATCTCGATGATCTGATCGTGCACTGGCACTTTCATGAGCGCGGGCGTCATCGTCACCCCGGCCTGGATCGCGTTGACCGTGATCCCGGTCCGCCTATGCCCGAATTCGAGGGCCAGCTGCCGAACGTGTGATTCCAGCGCGGCCTTGGCCGCCGACACCGCGCCGTAGGTCGGCACGACGAGGCTCGAGCCCTCAGACGTCATTGCGATGATCCTCGAGCCATCCTCAAGGAGCCCCGCCGCGAACAAATCCTGCGCCCAGTACACGAGGCTGTGGGCCATGACATTCGCGGTCATCTCCATCTTTCGCCGATCGATCCGAGGATCGCCCACTTCCGCGATATACGGAGCCAGCGAGCCGAACGCCAGCGAGTGGAGGATGACGCGCAGGTACGGACGGTCGCTGGGCGTCGCGGCACGGATCTCGACGAAACGCCCGGAGATCGTCGCGATCGCCGCCATCCGCTGAGCATCGTCGGCGGCATTCATGTTCAGGAAGACGGCCTCCCGGCCCATCGCTCTGATCCGCCCGGTGATCTCGTCGACGTGACCTCGTCGAGAGCGCGAATCGAGGTGGACCCCGACGATGTCGTAGCCCGCCTCGGCCAGGGCGAGCGAGGTCGCTTCACCCATGCCACTCGAGGCTCCGAGGATGAGCGCCCAGCGAGTCCGATGGTCGGTCGTCACGCGTCCTCCTTATCGTCGATCGCTGGGGTCGGGCGTCAGCGCCCGACCGTGCGAACGACCCCGGACATGAGCTTGGTCGCGCGGCGGGCAGCCGTCGGTGAGAGGTTGCTGAGCGCCCCGACAAGACCGAGGACATCATCGTCGGGCAACGCGTCAAGCAGCCTCACCAGTCGAAGGATGGCGTCGTCCGGAACCTCGCCGAGCAGCCGGAGCGCCCGCTCCAGCTCGCGCGGCTCCAGGCGCGGGACGAGACCCACTGCCCGATCGAACAGACGGACGAAGACGAGGAAGGTGGCCAGCCACTCGCGCAAGTGGATGAGGTCGGGATCGTCGGGGTGCGCCCTGGCCGCCGCCCCGACGTCGGCGGCCGTGGCCTCGAGCACACCGATGATCGGGTCGCTCTCGCGGACCTTGCGCTCGGCAACGACGCGGCCGAACCAGCGCCAGTGGTCTCCGACTGCCTGGTAGGCGGCTCCAGCGGGTCCGCGTCGACCGACGCGTCGGGGTTCCGCGACCCGCTCCACC
>JBDSJV010000255.1:0-2966 GCA_039917225.1 Candidatus Limnocylindrales bacterium | reverse complement strand
GCTGGCGGCCGCACAGCCAGCAGGTCGGTCAGACGGGGCAGCGGATCGCGCCGGATCTCTACATCGCCTGCGGCATCAGCGGCGCGATCCAGCACATCGTCGGCTGCAAGTCGGCCAAGCGGATCTTGGCGATCAACACGGACGCCGAGTCTCCGATCATGGCCGTCGCCGACTACGCGGTGATCGGGGATCTCCACGCCATCGTCCCGGCGATCTCGGCCGAGATCCGGCGACGGGCGGGCTAGGCCACCGGGCGATTCCGGACCAGGTAGAAATCGGGGCCAGCCGAGTGCACACAGCGTCGCACGCCGGCATCTCAGCCTGGCGCCCAGCAACATGAGGTCCCTGGCGCCATGTCAAACGTGTCCCGCGCATCGGTCCGTTTCGTCGGTCAGCTGGCCATCGCCGTCGGGTTGGTGGGCTTCGCGAGCGTCATCACCCTCGCCGTGTTCTTCACCATCGGGGATCCATTCGGCGCCATCAACGATTGGTCGATCCTGATCGGAGGGGTCCTGACCGGGCTGCTGGTGCTTAGCATGGATCGCCGCGGGCCGCGGGATCTTGCCGGCCCCGGAAGGGTGACCGTGAGTGTGGCAGTCGTCGGTGCGGCGATCGTCGTCGTCGGTGCAGCCCTCGTCATCTCGCGAACCACCGGGTTCTTCCTCGCTGGTCTCGTCGAGAGCGTGGGATTCGCGATGGTCGGGATCTGGCTCGTCCGTTTGAACCGGGCGATCGGCTCCGGCTCGGCATGGCCTGGGGGACTTGCCCGGCTCGGCACCCTGGCCGGGTGGCTGATGATCGTCGGTTTCGCGGTCCTGCCTGGCATCGCGATGGGCCTCGATGACATGGACACCGCGCCGGGATGGATCTGGGTTGGCTATCTCGGGTGGCTCGGCATCTTCTTCGTGTACCCGGCCTGGGGTGTCTGGTTCGGGCGGGCCTTGCTGCAGCGACCCGCTGCCTGATCTGGGAGGCCGCCACGATGCCTGACGAGCCGCTAAGACCGTTCGTCCTCATGCCCGGCGAGGGACGCACGATCGATCTGGGCAGTTTTGCGATGTCGCTCAAGGCAGGCGCCCGCGACACAGCGGGGGCATTCACCCTGCTGGAGGCCACCGAGCCGCCGGGATTCGGGCCGCCAATGCATATCCATGAGAACGCCGCAGAAGCGTTCTACGTGCTCGAGGGTCAGTACCACTTCTTCGTCGAGGACCTCGAGTACGCCTGTCCGGCCGGATCGTTTGTCTTCATTCCGGCTGGACTGCGACACGGCTTCCGCGTCGGGTCGGTCCCGAGCCGAAAGCTGAATCTCTACTCCCCAGCGGCCATGGTCGGCTACTTCGATGAACTCAGTGTCGCCATTGGCCGCGGAGATGCCGACCCGGCGCGGCTTGACGGAATCGCGCTCGAGTACGGGATGCGCGTCACGGGCCCGGTACCTGAGGGATATCTCTGATGGTCCACGGCGCACTCTGCGGGCCGCGATGAAGATCACCGTCCGCGGGATACCGGTCCATTACGTCGAGGAAGGTGAGGGGCGCCCGGTGTTGGTCCTCCACGGGCTGCCGTCCCATCACCGTGCCGTCTCGGACGCCATCGAGCCGGTCTTCGCTGATCGACCGGGCTGGTGCCGTATCTACCCGGACCTGCCGGGCATGGGTCTCACACCGGCTGGAGACTGGATCTCGAGTCATCAGGACATGGTCGATGTCGTTCTGGGGTTCGCCGATGCGGTGATCCCGGGCCAGCGCTTCGCGATCATGGGGTCCTCGTACGGCGGGTACCTCGCGCTGGGCGTGATCCGTGCGCGTCCGTCACAGCTCAACGGCGTGGCGCTGTTGACGCCGGCCAGCGGACGCCCATCGAACCGACGCGATCTGCCGCCGCATGTGGTGTTTGAGGAGGATCCCGAGGCCGTTGCGTCGGTTGGACCCGATGAGCAGCTCTGGCTGCAGGTCGCCGTGGTCCAGACTGCGGAGGCACTCGCCCGATTCCGTACCTCGATCAAGCCCGGATTCGAGGCGGCTGACATGCCCTTCCTCGACCGATTGGAGGCAAGCGACCCGGGAGGCTTCGATGCGGCCGATCTCCCGGCTCGTATCACGGCCCCCACGCTTCTCCTGGCCGGTCGGCAGGACTCCATCGTGGGCTATGCCGAAATGCTCTCTCTTCTCGAGACCTTTCCTCGCGCCACGCTGGCCGTGCTGGATCGAGCCGGTCACGCTCTCGCGGGGGAGCAACGGGCTCTGTTTCACGCCCTCGTCGGCGAATGGCTCGACCGTGTCGAGGAAACGATCCCGTCTGGCAGTTGACGCTGAGCCGGATCGGGGCTGGGTTCGCGCCGCTCGCGAGTACTACACTGCTCGCCTGTCATGACTGACTTCATCGGCGAGACCCGCGACCTGCTGGAGCGAACCCCCGTCCTGCTGCGGGCGCTGCTGGGCGGCCTGACCGAGTCGTGGACTTCGACGCCCGATGCCGTCGATGGCTGGCGACCGAGAGACGTGGTCGGCCACCTGATCAGCGCCGAGCTGGATGACTGGATCCCTCGAGCCCGGCGGATCCTCGAGGACGGGACCTCCGTGCCGTTCGACCCGTTCGATCGATTTGCGCATGTCGGTCGCGACGACGACAAGACACTCGACGAGCTCCTCGAGCGCTTCGAGCAGCTGCGCGCCGAGAGTCTGGTCAGCCTCGGCGAGCTGGTGGGTGATGCCGATCTCGAGCGGCGCGGGTCCCATCCGGCGCTCGGCGAGGTGACGATCCGGGAGCTTCTCGCGACCTGGGCCGTCCACGACCTCGACCACGTTGCCCAGATCTACGCCGGGCTGGCAGGGTCGTATGACGCGGCAGTGGGCCCCTTCAAGGGCAACCTCGGCATCCTGCTTCGGCGCGAGGACCCCAGCGCGATCCCGGGCTAAGGCGCCCCGACCCGACCCCCGAGACCCCAATGACATGACGCACCC
>JBDSJV010000254.1:0-3623 GCA_039917225.1 Candidatus Limnocylindrales bacterium | reverse complement strand
ATCGTGGCCAGCACGGGAACTGGTGCCCGGGCTATCAGCGTCCGGCGCATGCCGCGAGCGCCCTGACCGTCGACCACGTCGTGCCGCTCGCCGCTGGCGACGCACCCTTCGACATCGGCAACTGCGCCGTGCTCTGCCGATCGTGCAACTCGACCAAGGGTGCGGCGACCGACCGGGGAGGTGCTCCACGCCATCTACGAACGGATCGTGGTCAAAGGGAGGACGATCGTGTCGATCAGGCTGACGCCGTCGGCGTATGCGCACGGGTTGGCGCTGGCGCTGCCCGAAAAGGTTGAACTGGCGCGCCCGACAGGATTCGAACCTGCGACCTTCGGCTCCGGAGGCCGACGCTCTATCCACTGAGCTACAGGCGCGCGATCTTCACGCCCATGGCGTGGGGCCGGATGATACCGCGGAGTGGCGCCCGCGATGCCGAACCGTCAGGTCAATCGATCAGCCCGCAGAATGAGCTGCCGGTCGTCAGCGAGTTTGACCCTGAGCGCAACCTGGCCGACGGCATTCATCGATACGGGATTGAGGGCGAAGTCAACGACCGTCGACCCGTCGAACGGCTCTCCGAGCCCGATGAGGCGATCGCGGTCGGGTTCAGGGCCCGAGAAGACGCCCAACCGTCCGTCCTTCGGCGTTCCGTAGAAGATCACGCCCCCGGTCGCATCGAGCAGGACACCTCGAAAGCTCTCGAAGGCACCGCTCGTGTCGATGACCGTTGCGACGAAGCCCTCGGAAGCAACGAAGACGCCCGACCCGCCGGATCTGAGTTTGGCGCAGAACGCAACGGCGCCATCGTCGATCAGTGTCGGGAAATCGCCAAATCCCGTGAATACGTCACCGGTCTCGGCGATCGAAATGGGCGGTCCACCGTCACCGACGTAGATGCCTTCACCACCCGCCGCGAGATCGGCTCGAAAGACCACCATCCCTCGGTGGTTGATGACTGGCAATCCGTGGAACCCGCCGAAGACGAGCCCGGCCGTGGCGATGGCCCTGACTGCGTCGCCGTCGGTGACGAATACTCCGCTCGGCGCAGTCTCGTCGATACGGAAAGCTACGGTACCGGCGTCGTTGATTGTCGGCCCGAGGGGTCCCGCATCCATCGCGGCGACCTTGATCTGGCCGTCGCGGACCCGCACGACGCCGCGTCCGCCTGCTTCCAGGGTGGCGTACGCGGTTACGGTCCCGAGAGCGTTGATATCAGGGTGACTGAAGACGCTCGCGAGGAGACCCGAGGTCGAGTCGGCTACCGTCGACACCGGCCCCCCGGACCCGCTGTACACGCCCGAGCTGCCATCGCGCAACGTCGCCTGGAACGCAACCAGACCTCGATCGCTGACGGAAGCTACATACGGCGCGAAGTCCGCGAATCGATCATCGGTGTCAGCGATGCGGGTGAAGGTCCACGGGCCTGAAATGCCCCGGGGCTCCAGTTCACTCTCCTCGTTCGGTTCAGGTGGGCATGGCAGTGGGTCTAATGAAACTCGTCACGGTCGGCCGGCGGACCGAGTCTCGCGGCAACGAGGTCATGAACCTCGCCCGGGAGCGGGTGTCGCTTGAGGGCGGCCTTGGAGAACAGCAAATCGCCGTCGAGGGTGACCTCGAAGCGACCGCCGGCGCTCGGCAGCAGCGTCGCGCGCGCAATCCGGGGCGCCCATGCGCCGAGGAGTTCAGCCACCAGACCGGTGGCTCGTTCGGTGTAGTTTCAGACGACGCAGAACTCGATTTCGAGTTCGTGCAGCCGGTCCGTACCGTCCTTGCTCATGCCCCTACGGTACGCCGGGCGTAGCGGAGGCGCCACGAGCACGAATAGGCGTGTGACCGGCCCAGGCGCTGTCTTCGCAGGAAATAGAGCGGAGCGGCTCCCGAAGGAGCCGCTCCGTTGCTGTCCCGGTGACATTCCGCCGAAGCGGATGCTTCCCACGCGTCAAGAGCATCTATCACGTCGGCTTAACCGACTACCCTGACCCAACCTACCCATGGCCTTGCCGCTGGGGCAGCGGACTGCGCGAACGCAGTACCTGGCGGAGTCTATACGAACGGGCGCTCGATTCCAACCCTTTTCGACGCGTCGTTGGTGTAAATTCCTTAACGTTTCGCGGCTGAATGCCCCAACGGCGGATTCCTGGTCCCGCCCCAGGCCCGAATCAGTCCTCGTGGATGGTGATCGAGGTGATCGCCACGGGGCTGTCCGGAAGGTCGCGGCCGTTCCGCGGTGCGCCGACGATCTGGTCGACCACATCCATGCCCTTCGTGACCAGCCCGAACAGCGTGTAGCTCTTCGGCAGCTTGCCGGTCAGGTCCTGGTGGCAGATGAAGAACTGGCTGCCGTTGGTGTTCGGCCCCGAGTTCGCCATGGCGAGCGCGCCCCGGACGTAGTCGCCCTTGAACGGCTCGTCCTCGAAGGTGTAGCCGGGTCCACCGGTCCCGACCCGGCTCGCGTTGAGGGTCGCCTTCTTGCCGTGCTGGCCGTCGCCGACCTGGGCCACGAAGCCGGGGATCACGCGATGAAAGACGACGTCGTCGTAGTAGCCCTTCCTGGCGAGTTCGACGAAATTGCCGGCTGCCTTCGGCACATCCGAGGTGTACAGCGAGACGTCGATGTCGCCGAGTTCGGTGGTGATGGTGGCGCGAGTCATGGCTTCTCCTCTGCGGGGATCAGGGATTGGTGACCGTGACGCTGTCCATCACGATCGGGTTGGTGGGGAGTTCCTGGTCGGCGGCTGCGGCGACGGAGTCAACGGCTTCCATACCAGCCGTCACCTCGCCAAAGATCGCGTAGGTGTTGTAGCTCGCGAGGGCCTGAGCGGCATCGTCGGCGAGCACGATGAAGAACTGCGAGCCCTGGGAATTCGGCTGACTCGACCGCGCCATCGCGAGCGTCCCGCGGCGATAGGTCGCCGTGACCGGCTCATCCTGGATCGCATAGCCGGGGCCGCCGCCGCCCGTGCCGGTGGGATCACCGCCCTGGATCACGAACCCGGGCACGACGCGGTGAAACACCACGCCGTCGTAGTAGCCGCACGCCGCGAGGGCTACGAAGTTGCCCGCGGCGATCGGTGAGAGCGAGCCTTCGATCTTCAGGGTGATATCGCCCTTCGAGGTCTTGATGACGACCGTCCGCGTCTCCCCAGCGGCGAGCGGTGCCGGTTGGCTCTTCGGGCAGGCGGTTGAAGCAGCCGTCGCGGCCGGGGCAGCATTCGCACCCGGAGGTGTCGCGGCCGAGGCCCCACAGCCCGTGAGGATCAGGGCGAGGAGCCCGACGGCTGCCGCGGCGAGGGCACGGCGGGCGAGCGGACGCGATTGGCGGCTGGTCATTTGGCGGCCTCCAGGGCGGCGGTGTAGTCGATGGCCCCGGACAGGAGCGCCTCACCGAGGATGATGCCCGCGATCCCGGCATCGCGCAGGCGCCGCACGCCGTCGAGGTCCCGGATCCCCCCGGCCACGAGGATTTCCACGTCGACCGAGGCGCGCAGGGCCGACAGTGCCTCGAGTTCCGGCGCCCCGCCGCCGTGCGTCAGGACCAGCCGGGCCACGCCACGGCCAACGAGTTCGCCCGCCAGGTCCTCGAGCGATGGCGGGTGGGGTCGGCGCCATGGAAAGGCCGCCAG
>JBDSJV010000253.1:0-4686 GCA_039917225.1 Candidatus Limnocylindrales bacterium | reverse complement strand
ACCTAGTTGTCGCCCAGCATAGGCCGTGCTCACTGATGGGCGGTCTTCGTATCGAACGGCCCGACCAGGCACACGCTCCGTGCTGTGGTGCGGCCAGTTGCCGTTCACGTTGGTTCGCGACGGCAGCGCTCTCGTGGATTCGCACGGAGTGTCGGCGGAGGCGCTATGTCCCTCCACTTCGGCTTCGGATGTATGCCGCAGCTGCGTCAGCGTCGTAGTGGATCAAATGACCGACACCGTCGATGGCGTCAGGGGCTTCATTGCGAACGGCGGCGAGATGGGTGGAGATCTCCTGGAAGATCGGCAGTGACCTTGTCCCGAAGGAGAACCGGACGTCGACCGCGGCCGAGGCGAGCTCGTGCTCGTCAACGAGCTCGCGGGTCAGAATAGGGACGTCGTCGCGCACGAGCGCTTCGGCGTCGCCGTCCTCGCGCGCTGCGTACCACTCCTTCCCCCGCGGCGGCGCGAAGAAGCCGCGCGGGCCGGCGTCCGGCGCCGAGGGGACCGCGCGCCGGAAGGCTGCATACGCGCCCACCCAATCGCCGGGGTGGGTCGCCAGGTGCTCGGCCGTCGCCGCGATCACCGGTAGCTGGAGTTCTTCGGCTCCTGGCACCAATCGCAAGTACCCTGGCTCAAAGACCAGAGCGCGCCGGATCAGGTCGGGGTGGCGGAGCGCCAGCTGCAGCGCAGGGATGCCGCCCGAGCTGCCACCGAACACGGCGACGGCGTCGAGGCCGAGCGAGTGGAGGAGCCCGGCCGCATCGTCGGCATGCTGCGCGGACCCGCCGCCCGGCCAGTCATCCCGTCCGCTGCGCAAGGTTCCTCGGCGGTCGTACGTTACGACCGTGAAGCCGGTCAGGCGCTCTGCGATCGGACGCCACATCTCGGCGTCCTCGCCACCGGCGTGGATGAGGAGCACGGCTGGGCCGGAGCCGCGCACTTCCGCATACAGGGTGGTGCCGTTGACGGAATAGCGGCCGATCCGGGGCGAGGCTGCGTCGGGCAGGGCATCCGGGTTCGTTCGCAGATCGGGCTCGGCCACCTCACCAGAGTACTGGTCGCGTCCTTCGTGGTCGGACGTGTCCCACCACCTTGTCAGGCGGGCAATGCGAGCGTCGGGGCCGGATGACGATGTGAACCGCTTCCATTCCGGCAGGGTTGCGTCGCCGGGAGGGACTCCCTCGGGGTGCGGTTGATCATCAGGAAGCCCGCCGGTGGCTGAGTTAAGGAGGCGCTAGCCCTCTCGCCCCGACCAACGCCAGGCAAGCTTCAGCCGGCGTATCGCATCCAGCTTCTCGGTTCGTCCGACTATGCGGATGCGGTACCGTATGACACCGCCGCGTAGGTGCGAGCGAACGCAAGCCTGAAGGAGGGGCTCCATGACCCGAAGCGGAGATCTCCAAGTGACCAAGGAGTGCTCGGCGTACACGGGCCTTGCTGGTCAATTCTGCACGATCACGTCCTCGAACCTTGAGGCGATCGAGGTCGGCTCGAGGGTCGTCTCCGCCCAGGCGGCTGGTGCTGGCTCGCTGGACAGTGACATCGTCCTCGACGCCGGGCCCGACAATACCGCGGCCGGCCATGTCGTGCTCGATCTTGCGGCCGGGAGCGGAGTGGTGACGTTCTCGGGCGGGACCGGGAAGTTCGCCGGTTTCCAAGCCCGTGTCGATGTCTCGGCCGATTCGACCGGACTGTGGCACTGGGAAGGGACGTACAGCTTCAGCGAGTAGGGAGCGCCTCGCTCAAGGGGACTCCGTGACTCGGGACAACGAGCCACCCGGCCACCGCCCCGGCGTAGATCAGCTGCTCGGTCGTGAGACCCGATTTCGCCCGCAGATCGGCAAGATGACGCTTCGCGGTGCTCGGCCGGATGCCGACCAGAGCGGCCGCGCCCCGGACCGACCCGCCAGCCGCAACGTAGGTAGCGAGGACGTCCAGCTGGCGCGGGGTCGCTGGCCGCGAGGGTCTTCGGCCGACCACGTCAGACGGCCCTCAATCGGATGGATCCCTCGAGGGCCGGGCCGTGGTCAGGCTATGAGAACGAAATCGATGTTCTGACTCCTCTCGCCCCGACCAGACTGACCATCTTTCACGCGGACGACGCCGGCCCCGAAGGCCGCATCCCAGCCCCGCGCCTTCGCGTGGGCGGTCAGCGTGAACGTGTAGTCGGTCACCCCAGGACGTCGATCCGTTCGAACACGGCCTCCGCGATCGCGTGCCGCCCGGCGTCCGATGTCTTCGCCCACACTCCGGCCGCAGTGTCCAGGGTCGCCACCGTGAACCCCGCGTTGATCAAGGTCCAGGCGTGGCGATGCGCCCGGATCAACGCCAGGTGCTCCTCGCGGGGCGCTGACCAGAGTATCCATTCCACGCCGGAGTGCCTATACTCGGTTAATCGGCAGGGAGGCATGGGAGCCTACGGGTTCCCTCCAGCGCGGCGTCCACACGGTCGCCTCGACCGTCGCGCAGGGCCAATGGCGAGACCGACCCCTCCGCTGGCGGGCTCTTGCGCCCAGGAAGGGGATTGGTCATGCCTAAGTTCATGGACGTTCACCACGGCATGGTCGGTATCACGGCTGAGGCACTTACGGCGGCCCATGCGAGCGACTTGGCGATCCAGGCGGACGAGAATGTGAGCTTCGACCACGCCTGGGCGGACCCCGCAAGCGGGACCGTCTTCTGCATCTCGGAGGCGCCCGACGCCGATGCCGTCCGGCGGATCCACACCCGCAACGGCATCCCGCCCGCCGAGATCTACCCGCTACCGCTCGAAGTCTGAGCGGAGGCCGCCCGAGCCGTGAAGGCTGTGTCCGTCGCGCAGCCGTCCTTCGCAGGGCAGACGCCAACGTAGTCTTCACGGATTCGACGCTCGAGATCACGATCAGGTAATAGTGTCGAGGCATCGTTCGCTGCCGCTGCGTGATCGGGCGGCAGAGCGGCGGGAGGTACGCTGGTCCTGGCCCCCGTCCTGCCGGTGGCCGATGATCCCGTCGTGCGCATGACCGGCTGAAAGCCAGCTCAACCGAGGCCTCGCCCCGCCCGGGGGCCTATCAGCCCCGGTCTTTCTCGCCACTTCCTTTCTCGTCCGGGTTGGCGCACAATCGGCAGACCAGAGAGGGGCACGGGAGCGACGGGCTTCCACCAGCACAGCGTCCCCATCCGGTCGCCCCCACCGCTGTGCTGGGCCAATGGCGAGACCGACTCTCTGTCGTGAGCCGACGCGCCGCGTCGAGGAAGGTAGTCATGGCTGGAGTCGAGAAGGCGAGCTTGGACAGCCCGGGGGAGACCCGCACGTTCGACCGGGGAAAGGTCGCGCTGGTCACCGTCGCCGGCACGACGGTCGGTCGCTTCACCTTCGAGCCCGGGTGGCGATGGTCGACGTCGGTGAAGCCGATCGTCGGCACCGAGACCTGCCAGAACCACCACGTGGGATATGCGCAGTCAGGTCGGATGGGCGTCCATGGGGCCGATGGCGCCGAGTCCGAGATCGGGCCTGGCGACGCCTACGATATCGCGCCGGGCCACGACGCCTGGATCATCGGGGACGACACCTTTGTCGGCCTCGAGTTCAAGAGCGCGGCAGACTACGCGAAGCCGAAATAGGCTCCCGGCGGCGGAGCAGGAGGACCGACGCGTCATGCGCTCCGGACGCCTTGGCCGGCCTCATCCGGACCGGCCTGCGACGTCTCGGCGAGGCCAACGATGAGGGTTCCTGCTAGCGCGCCACGGGCTGGCATCAGCGTCATTCGCCATTCGGCGGTCATTCCGTTCCCGCTCGAGAAGGTGTGGGGGCTGATGATCAAGCCGGAACGGATGGCGGAGTGGAACACAGAGATCCCGGAGGTCCTCGACATCGCCGGACCGATGGATCGGATCGGCGGGGGCTACCGGCAGGTCTGGCGCTTCGCAGGTCGGCGGATGGTCTCGCCCGGACTTTGGCTGGTCACCGCGGTGGAGCCGCTCCGGTACCGTGAGTTTCGGGGAATCACCCCGATGGGACCCATGGTCGGTCGCGACTGGTTCCAGTCGGTCGAGGGTGGCACGCGGCTGACGATCGAGGTCGAGTACACGCCGCCGGGTGGAGCGCTGGGTCGACCGCTCGATCCGCTGTTACGAGCGATGTTTCGACGGACAGTCGCGCGGAATGGGCGCGCGCTCGCGGCGCTGCTGGCACGCGAGCAAAGAGAGCCGAAATAAGCCGCTTGTCGCGGTCATACCCAGGCCGGGCTGCGGCAATCTGCCGCGCATGTACCCCGTCCCCTATGCTGATCGCCTGACCGCGGCGATTGCCTGGGAGGGGTTGAGGTCGCAGAGACGGGGGGCCCAGCTCAGCAGGGCGTCCCTGATCATTCGATCGAAGGCGCCGGCTCCGGAGCGAGTCCTCCGCCCCGGACCGTCGCGCCGACGACCATCGCCGCACCGATCAGGACGACATTCTTGATGATGTATTGACCTTCAAGCGTGGGCGCGATCGGGAACCACGTGAACGTCTCGGCCGGGAAGAGGATGAGCGGCGTGAGGGTGCCAATCATCTGGACCGCGAGCAGGAAGAGCGTCGCTCGCAGGAACCGGCCGGTCAGGAGTCCGAGCCCGATGAGGCTCTCCCAGGCAGCCAGGGCAGGGAGTGACACCGCCGGCGCGATGAGCCCGCCGCTGAGCTCCCCGATCGTCCGGGCGGCGAGGTCC
>JBDSJV010000252.1:0-3014 GCA_039917225.1 Candidatus Limnocylindrales bacterium | reverse complement strand
CGACACGGCCGCCATCATCGAAACGACGTCGCATGGACTGGCGATGGACCGGGTAGCTGCCATCGGCTACGACATCGCCGTCATGACCAACGTGACCCACGAGCACCTCGAGCTGCACGGGACCTTCGATGCCTATCGGGCGGCCAAGATGTCGCTGTTCGAGCGTCTCGAACAGTCGGCCGGAAATCCGCCCAAGCCGCTCGTCGGCTGGCCACGCGTGGGCATCGTCAATGTCGATGACCCGTCGGCCGAGCTGTTCATCGCCGCGACCCGAGCCGCAGGCGCGAACGTCGTGACCTATGGGCACGCGTCCGACGCAACGGTCCGACTGCTCGAGGTTCGCGACGACACCGGCGGCCAGATCGTCACCTACCGTCTGTCTGGCATCGAGCGGTCGATGCCGCTCCAGTTGCAGGGGCGATTCAATGCCACCAATGCGCTGGCGGTCGTGGCGATCGGTTCGGCGCTGCAGCTGGATCCGGAGTCGATCGAAGCCGGGCTGGCTCGCGTCGCGGGTGTTCCGGGCCGGATGGAGCGCGTGGTGGCGGGGCAACCGTTCGAGGTCATCGTCGACTACGCCCACAGCCCGGCGTCCCTGGCGACGGTTCTCGACGAGCTGGCGCCGCGGGCGAGTGCCCGAGGGGGTGGGCTGATCGCCGTCTTTGGATCCGCGGGGGAACGCGACGTCGAGAAGCGTCCGGTCATGGGCCGCATCGCCGCCGAGCGGTGCAGGCTCGTGGTGCTGACGGACGAGGACCCGAGGGGTGAAGATCGATCCGCTGTCATCGCTGAGATCGCCGCCGGCGCCCAGGCGGCGGGCCGAACGGATCCCGCGACCGTGCTTCAGATCCCTGATCGCGCGGCGGCGATCAGGGAGGCGTTCCGTCGCTCCCAACCCGGCGACATCGTCCTGCTGGCCGGCAAGGGCCACGAGACGACGATCCTGTACGCCGATCACGCACAGCCGTGGGACGAGGCAGCGGAGGCCCGTGCCGCCCTGGCCGAACTCGGGTTCGCCGGCTAGCGAGTTCCGGTCCGGCCGCTCGAGCGAAACACGAGAAGTGTCGCGGTAGACTGCGCGGACATGGCTGCCCCTCGTACCGACCCCACGCCATCCGGCCGCGGGCCAGATCGTCTTCGGCGGGCGGGATCGCGCGCCCTGACCCGGGCCAGCGCCGCCAAGCCGCCGTCCGTCGAGACGCTCAGTGCCCGGCTGATCGCCGCGATCAGAGTCAACTACCCGCAGGCCGACCTGTCGGTCGTCGAACGGGCGGTCGCCCTCGCCATCACGGCCCACGGCTCCCAGCTGCGAGCCTCGGGCGAGCCATACGTGACGCACCCGATCGCGGTCGCCGAGCTGCTCGCCGAGCTCGGCCTGGACCCGGTGGCGATCGCGGCCGCCATCCTCCACGACGTTCCCGAGGACACCGGCTACGAGCTCGCCGACATCGAGGAGCAGTTCGGCCAGGAGGTGGCGCACCTCGTCGATGGCGTGACGAAGCTGGGCCGGTTCAGCACCCTGAGCCATGAACAGCAGCAGGCCGAGAACATCCGGAAGATGTTCCTGGCGATGGCCGAGGACATCCGGGTCGTCCTGATCAAGCTCGCCGACCGGCTCCACAACATGCGGACCCTCGCCGCGCTGCCGGTCGAGAAGCAGACGCGGATCGCTCGCCAGACGCTCGAGATCTATGCACCGCTGGCGGAGCGCCTCGGGATCTGGCAGGTCAAGTGGGAGCTCGAGGACCTGGCGTTCAAGATCCTGGAGCCCGAGCGCTTTCATGAGCTGGCCGCGCTACTCGACACCCGGCGCAAGGGTCGTGAGGGATACATCGAGCGCGCGATCGCCGAGCTCGAGCCCCGGCTGGCGGAGGCTGGAATCGAGGCCGATCTGCAGGGTCGCCCCAAGCACCTCTACAGCATCTGGAAGAAGATGGAGCGCAAGGCGGCCGAATTCGGCGAGATCTACGACGTCTACGCCATTCGGATCCTGGTCGAGGACGTCCGTGACTGCTATGGGGCGCTCGGCATCGTCCACGCCCTCTGGCGGCCGATCCCCGGCCAGTTCGACGACTACATCGCGGTTCCCAAGAACAACCTCTACCAGTCACTCCACACCGCGGTCATCGCGATCGACGGGAAACCGCTCGAGATCCAGATCCGGACGCAGGCCATGCACCAGGTATCCGAGGTCGGGATTGCGGCCCACTGGCGGTACAAGGAAGGATCCAAGTCGGACCGCGACTACGACGCCAAGCTGGCCTGGCTGCGCCAGCTCATGGACTGGCAGCGCGAGGTCGCCGACGCGACCGAGTTCGTCGAGGGGATCAAGCTCGACATCTTCCAGGACCAGGTCTTCGTGTTTACGCCAAAGGGCGAGATCAAGGACCTCCCCGCCGGTGCGACGCCGCTCGACTTCGCCTACCGCATCCACACCGACGTGGGTCATCGGACGATCGGGTCCAAGGTGAACAACCGGCTCGTCCCACTGGATTACCGGCTGCGGAACGGCGACATCGTCGAGATCGTGACGACCAAGGCGAAGCACGGTCCGTCGCGCGACTGGCTCAACCTCGTCCGGACCAGCCACGCGCGCGAGAAGATCCGCCAATGGTTCAAGCGCCAGGAACGTGACGAGAACATCGTCCACGGCCGGGAGTCGCTCGACCGCGAGCTACGGCGCCTGGCCCGCACCAGCATGGCCTCCGTCGGTACCGAGCGGATCGCCGAGGTCGCGAAGCTTTTGAACCACGACACCATGGATGATTTCCTGGCGGCGATCGGGTACGGCGCCGTCAGCGCCCAGTCAGTGGTCATGCGCCTCGGTGTCGTGGATGACGCCCAGCTCCAGCTTCCATCCGTGGCACCGCCCATCCAGCCGGCCAAGGCGGGCGGGGTCCGGGTCAAGGGCGTCGGCGATTTGCTCGTCCGCTTCGCCCGGTGCTGCCATCCGATCCCGGGCGACCCGATCCAGGGCTTCATCACCCGTGGCAAGGGCGTGACCGTCCACCTGC
>JBDSJV010000251.1:0-6991 GCA_039917225.1 Candidatus Limnocylindrales bacterium | reverse complement strand
CGTCCAAGCAGATAGCCCTGGCCAGCGTCTACGTCGAGCTGCCGGATCATTCGGAGCTGGGCGGCCGTCTCGACGCCCTCGGCGATGGTCAGTGCGCCCCACCGCCCGGCAAGCTCCACCAGGGAGGTGAGGACGGACATCGTCTGGTCTGCCTTCGCGCCGCCCTGGACGAGGGACAGGTCGATCTTGACCACATCGAAGCGGAACTGGCTCAGGAGCCGCAGGCCGGCGTTGCCGGCCCCGACGTCGTCGGCG
The DNA here is from genome assembly GCA_039917225.1 of Candidatus Limnocylindrales bacterium. Taxonomy (GTDB): domain Bacteria; phylum Chloroflexota; class Limnocylindria; order Limnocylindrales; family CSP1-4; genus UBA5189. The sequence continues at coordinate 6,736 of JBDSJV010000251.1, read as the reverse complement.
GCCACGCGAACGCCCGCCGCCTGGACAGTCTCGATTGCGGTCCGGAGTCGCTCCGGGTCCTGGACGGCCTCGCGTTCAGTCAGCTCCATGAGCACCCGATTTGGCTTCACCCCGTGCCGCTGAAGGATCCCGAGGAAGCTCGCGGCGCTGAATTCCGGCGCCTCGAAGCTGCGCGGTGAGACATTCAGGCTGAGGAGGGCATCGTCCGGAATGCCGCCGGCGCCCCGGAGCACCACGTCGAGGGCGGCCCGGTCGAGATCGAGGACGCGACCCGCGATCTCCGCCGCATCGAAGAGCGCCCCGGTGTGCGGGAATCCGGAGGACGGGTCAACGCGAACCAGGCCCTCGTAGCCGAGGATGCGGCCGGTGTCGAGGTGCACGATCGGCTGGTAGACGGCCGACAGGCCCCGCGACTCAATGACGGCCGAGATGGACGCGGACAACTCGGAGCGCATGCTGCCATCGACGTGGCCGCGGTCCAGCTCCGGGTCGTAGACGTTGACGACGGTCCGGCCCTCGCGCTTCCCGCGGTACAGCGCGGCGTCGGCCTGGGCGGTCAGCTCGAGACGCTCCGTGCCGCCCCGCGGGCACTCCGTGATGCCGGCGCTGAAGGAGATCGGCGCCCGGTAGCGGCCATGGGCGCGGTCCTCCAGGCCCCGGCTGAGAATGCGCTTGGCGACCACCAGCGCTCCATCGACATCGGTCTCCGCGAGGAGGATGGCGAACTCGTCGCCACCGATCCGGAACCCGACGTCGGCGCCGCGCGTGGCCCCACGGATGAGATTGCCAACCTCGATCAGGAGCTCGTCGCCCGTGGCGTGGCCGCGGGCATCGTTGACCAGCTTGAATTCGTCGATGTCGAGCATGACCAGCGAGAAGCTCGTGTTGTAGCGCCGCGCCTGCTCGACCATCCGGGAGAGGGCCTCCTGGAATGCGCGGTGGTTGCCGAGCCCGGTGAGGCTGTCCTGCAATGCGGCCTCGCGAGCCGTCATGTACAGGTCGTGGAACCGAGCGCGCTGCTCCTCCATCTCCGCCGCCGGGGCGATGATCTTGCGCGCCATCCAGAACGTGAAGCCGATGAGCAGGGCGAGCATGAAGACGAGCGCTGCGAGCATGGCCATCGGCAGCTCGAGGACCGATTGTGGGGCGCTGGCAATCACCTGCCAGCCGCGGAGGCCGGGGGTCTCGAGGGTCGAGACTCCACGCGCGAGGACGGAACGATCGGTCTGGCTCTCGATCATTGAGCCGGGTGCCACCGTGGTGGATGTCAGGTTCGTCACGGCAGTTCCGAATTGACCACTGACGTCCGTGAGCTCGATTCGATCCGCTGCCGACGCGAGGTCGGCGTTCGCCCAGCGGATCAGTCCATCGATGGGAACCAGCGCGAGGACGGTGCCGATCCGGGCTGGGCTGGTCGTCTCGGATCCTGGTGATGCCAGGATCGGCACGGCGATCTCGAGGCTGGTGAGACTACCGGTCTCGCCGGGTACTGGTCGGACCTGTGGACCGTCGGGATCTGGCAGCGGCAGGAGAAGGAGGATCGAGGAGTCGAGGCCGGCGGTCGCGCGAAGGGCACCGGCCGCGTCGACGACGGCCAGGGTCGCGATGAGTGAGCCCGCCTTACCGATCGTGCCGGCCAGTTCAGTGGTGGCCACCCCGATCTGCTTCTTGCTCGGCTTGGCGCCCAGGGCTCCGGCCACGGCGTCTGATTCGGCCGTCTGTTCAATGGACACACGGAGGGCTTCGACTTCACGCTGGATCTCGACCGCGATGCGCTCCGCCTGGGCAGACAGACGTTCCTGCTGAGCCGGCCGCGGGTCGTCGAGCGCAGTACGCGCCAGCGGAGCGAGAGCGGCCAACGGCAGCAGGGCAACCGCGATCAGCGTGAGGGCAAGCCGAATCTTGACGAGCCGCAGGCTGTGGCGGCCGTCGATGGGATCCCCGATGTTCGGGTGCGCGTCTGTCCGTGAGAGCTGCATCGGTCCTTTCGCGAGGCATGAAGCGTCACGAGATGTATCGCAGGTCGTGGTGCCCGGGTGCACCCACCCGAATGTCCCATGGGGGCCGGGACTTTCGCGCGAAGGGCTCCTGCGCGAAGGGCTCCGTCGCGGAGCCCGGGCTCAGATGCGGACGGTGCCGCCGGGCGCGGGGGCGTGCATGGTCACCCGCTCGAGGCCGCGTGCGTCGAGTGCGGCCCGGAGTCGCTCCGGGGTCCCGGCGAGGATCGGGAACGTCCCGTAGTGGATCGGCATGACGTGTGCGGCACCGAGGTACTCGACCGCGATCGCCGCGGCCTCCGGATCCATGGTGTAGTGGCCACCGATCGGAAGGAGGGCAATGTCGGGTCGCCAGAGTTCGCCGATCAGGCGCATGTCACCGAACAGGGCCGTGTCGCCGGCGTGGTAGATGCGCGTCCCGTCCTCGAGCGTGACGACGAAGCCCGCGGGTTCACCGAAGTACTGCGTCGTCCCGGCGTCCGCGTTCCACTCGCCGGCCGAGTGATCCGCCGCGGTCATCGTCACCTGGATCCCGGCCGCCTCGACCGTCCCGCCCTTGTTCATGCCGATCACGAGGTCCTTGGCCGAGTAGTTGCGGGCCAGCCAGAGCGACAGTTCGTGGATCGCTGGCCAGGCGGGACGCGTGCGCGATCCGATCTGCAGCGCGTTACCGAGGTGGTCGCTGTGGCCGTGGGTCACCAGCATGACGTCGCAGCGGTCCACCGCGTCGGGAGCGCGCGTGCTCATCGGGTTGCCGAACCAGGGGTCGATGAGGATCGTCTTGCCGCCGGGGCTGACGACCTCGATGCAGGCGTGGCCGAACCAGGTGATCGCCGTCTCGCCGTCGCGTCGCATGGGGTACCTCCGCCGCCATCGTACACTCGGTCGGTGCCCGCAGAACGTATCGCCGAGAACCTCGACTTCATCAACTGGACCCTTCTGACGGGCCTTGCGATCGGATCATTTGCGGCGGTCGTCTTCGGCCGGCTGCGAACCGACGCGACCCGGGGCTACCTCGGCTTCACCGCGTTCTGTGCCGCCCTCCTCGGTCTCCTCGCCGTCGCATCCGGGGGCGCGCTGCCGTCGGTCGTCGCCGGGCCGGGCGTGGTCTCGGATCCGGCGCTGGCAACGGTCCGCCAGGGAGCGCTGTGGGCCTTTGTCGTGCTCGCGGTCATGTACGTGATTGCGATTGGCCGGGGCCGGCGGGCCCCGTTCGTCGGCCTTGGTGGGCTCGCGGCCGGGGTCGTGGCGCTGGGAGCGGGTGCCGTGGCCTGGGGCGGGTCGCCCGTGGGCACCGTCACGTTGTTCGTCCAGCTCGGCCTGATCGCCGGCGCGACCGGCGGCGTCTTCGCGGCCATGATCCTCGGCCACTGGTACCTGGTGACGCCGAAGCTCGGGGAGGCACCGCTGGTCCTGTTCGCGCGACTGCTGACCTGGATCATGGCGGCCCAGCTGGGGTTGTTCGTCGTGGCCACGGCGCTTGGCGCGGGACCGTCCGGCGTCGCGGGGTTCGGGGCTCTGACCGGTTCGTGGGCGCTGTTCGTCTGGCTGCGCCTCGTCGTCGGGATCGTGTTCCCCCTGATCGTCAGCTGGGCTGCCATCCAGACGGCCCGGACCAGGTCGATGGAATCGGCCACTGGACTGCTCTACATCAATGTCGGTACGATCGCGTCCGGCACCATCCTGGCGTCCGGCCTCTACTTCGGGGCCGGAATCCTGGTCTAGGGAGGGGACATGCGCTCCGACGGATCCTGGTCACCGGGCCAAGCTGATCTCGACTGGATCGAGTCGCTCGCGAGCCCGATCAATCCGGCGCTCGCCGCCATCGAGCGCGACGCCGCTCCGACGCGAATCCCGATCCTCGATCGAGATGCCGGGCGGGTGCTGTCGGCCCTTGCTTCTGACCGGCGCCGAATCTGCGAGGTCGGCACTGCCATCGGCTATTCGACCCTCTGGATGGCGCTCGGGCAACCAGCGGACGGTCAGATCGTGACGATCGATCCCGACGCGGAGCGAACGGCCGTCGCGCGGCGACACTGGCGCACGGCCGGCATCGCCGACGAGCGAATCACCGTGGTCACGGCACCCGCCCTGGATGCCTTTGCGGCCGCCGATCCGATGCTGGGCGGGCCGTTCGACCTGGTCTTCATCGATGCCCTCAAGGAGGAATACGAGGCCTACCTGGACGCAGTACTGCCGCGTCTCGACCCCGGGGCGCTGGTCGTCGCGGACAACGTCCTGTGGAGTGGGCGCACATCGGGCGCCCGACCGTCATCCACCGGCGACGGGACGGCGGCGCTGCGATCGTTCTGCGCGCGGGTCCTGTCGGATCCGCATTTCAGCGGGACGATCCTGCCCGTCGGCGACGGACTCCTCGTCGCGGCGTGGCGCCCGTGACGATGCGCGTCCGGGTCCGCCTGTTTGCGATCCAGCGGGAGCTGGCGGGAACGCGCGAGCTGGGTCTGGATCTTCCGGCAGCGGCGACGGTGGGCGATGCCTGGGATGCGCTGGTGTCCCTCCATCCGGTCCTCGCCCCGGGCCGGTCGTCGGTTCGGTTCGCGAGAAACGGGGTGTATGCGGCCGCCGAGGAGCTGCTCGCCGACGGCGACGAGGTGGCGATGATCCCGCCGGTCAGCGGCGGCGCGGCCAGGGACGCGGCCGACGACGTGGCTGCCGATGCCGGGGCCGCCGATGCGGGGGCCGAAGCTCCGTCGATCCGGATCCTCGAGCTGCGGAAGGATCCGTTCGAGGCCGACCTCGTGGCGCGACTGACACAGCGCCTGGCGACGCCGGCCGATGGGGCCGTGGTGACGTTCCTCGGGATCACCCGCTCGTCACCCGGGACGCCGGCACCGGGCCAGGAGGTCGACGCAGCCCGCCATGCAGGAAGCGATGTCGAGGCGCTCGACTACGAGGCCCTCGAGCCGATGGCGCTCGAGGTCATGAGCGCGATTGCCGACGAGATCCAGGCACGGTTCGGGGTCCGGCGACTGGCAATGGTCCATCGGACGGGCTCGGTTCCGCTCGGGGACGCGTCGGTGGCCATCGTCGCCTGCGCTCCGCATCGGGCTGATGCATTCGCCGCGGCGTCCTATGCGATCGACGAGATCAAGGCACGCGCCCCGATCTGGAAGGCGGAGCAGTTCGCCGACGGTCACGTCTGGATCGGCAGCCCGGCCCGTGATGGTCCGCCCGAGGATCCACGCCAGTAGGGCGTGCACCCGCGCTCTCCGCGCGCGGCCCTCGTATGCTGGGGGACATGGCGCTGTCACTGGGTTCGGGGGAACTGGTCTCGGAGCGCGAGCAACTGCTGGACGCTGCGCGGGCGCTGACGCTGTCACTCGCCCGGGACGCCGAGCGCACTACGACCCTCGGTCGGGAGCGAGCGATCCTCCGGCTCCTCGGCGTGGGTGGACTCGATCGCGAGGGCCGACCCCTCGCCGCCGAGGTCATCGATCGGTATGTGAGCGGCGATCCAGGGCGACTGGCCGGTGGAATCGGGTTGCCGTTCGCGGCCGCGCTCCTCGAGTACGAGACGACGCCCCAGTTGCTGGCCCTCGACGTGGCGGCCGGCACGATCGACCTGGCACTCGAGGCGGAGCTCCTCGACACGCCCGAGCGATTGGCCGCTGCGACCGACCATCTCGCGTCGCTGCTCGCCGCCGCCATCGACCAGGTCGATGCCAACCGGGTTGCGCGCCGTGAACTGCTGAGTGTTCTGCGAGACGTCGAGTCTCCCCGGATCGGGACGACGCTTCGCTCCCCGGATATCGAGGATGCCGAACGGGAAGCCGCCGCCCTGGTCTCGGCGGGGCTCGACGTCCTTCGCGTGGAGGTCCCGGTCATCCGGGAGCTCGCCACGCGGCTCGGGATCGTTGGCCACGCGACGGGCTGGCCTCCGCGCGATCTCGCGGCCCAGGACGAGCCCGTTCCCGCCGGGAGCCAGCGCGGTCTGGCGCGGCTCCGGGCCACGTTGGACGAGGCCGCGGCCGCACGCGGTGCCTATGTTCGCCTGATCACCTCGCCCAGCGCGCTCGCGGGACCCGAGGCGGCGGTCGTTGCCGCGCTCGAACGGGTGGACATCCTGGACCTGGATCCGATGGCCGACATCGTGGTCACCGGCGTGGACCCGCAGCGCGCGCTCACGGACTTCGCCTTCGCGGTCCGGGTTGCACGGAGGGCCGGCGTGGCGGTCCTGCTCGACGCCGGTCCGCTGGTGGTCGCCCCCGACCTCAGCACCGGCCTGAACGCGGATTCCGCGACGCGCTCCGGGCGCGCCCTGGCGCTCCAGATCATCGCGGCGACACTCGCCACCGAAGAGGGGCTGCCAGCCGATCAGGTGCTGATCGGGGCGATTCCCGGCTGGCTGACCGGGGAGCCCGACAGCGCGGCGCGGGAAGCCGCCGAAGTTGCCCTCCGACGGTCGCTGTTCGCGGCCCACCCCCTGGCCTTCGTGGAGCCCGAGGGCGAGGGCTCGGCCGACTGGCCGGCGATCGTGGCGGCCATCCAGCCAGGTACAGGCGTCGATCTCATCCTCCGTCGAGCAGCCGGGAGCATCGAGGCCGCGATCAGCGATGCCGCCCGGGCTCGGTCCGCCTGCGACGTCGCTCGAGACCTCGAGACCAGCGCCAGCGCGCGCCATCTCGAGGGCATGGCCCGCGACCACGCAAAACGGGCGCTCGTGACGGCGATCGCCACGGTTCGCCGGATCCAGGAGGACGGCTGGGCCGGCATCACGG
>JBDSJV010000250.1:0-3190 GCA_039917225.1 Candidatus Limnocylindrales bacterium | reverse complement strand
CCGACGACGGGCTCGCGGATCCCTCGGGACTCACGAACGGGTATGCCACCCTCGCCCGTCGGGCGGGCGTGGCGATCCGCCTGGCGACCGAGGTCACCTCCATCCGCACGACGCCCGACGGAAGTTCGATCACCGGCGTCGAGACCGTCGGGGGCGCGATCGACGCGCCCGTGGTCGTCGTTGCGGCCGGTGTCTGGGCGCCGCGACTGGCGGCGACCTGCGGCATCGATCTCCCGATCGAGCCACATCTGCGGCATGTCGTGGTCACCGGCGACTTCCCCGGTCGCCCCGAGCGCCGAACGCTCGTCATCGATACCAGCTCGATGTTCTACTTCCATCGCGAGGGAGCCGGCGTTCTCATGGGTGCCCCGCCAGCCCGGGATGTCGTGACCTTCGACACCAACGTGGACGAAGGCTGGATTGCCGATGAGTTGCTCCCTCGGGCCGTGGAGGTCCTGCCGGGACTGTCCGAAGCCGGCTTGATCACGACGTGGGGTGGCCTGTACGAGATGACGCCGGACCGTCATGCAATCCTGGGTCCAGTCGAGGGCCTCGCCGGCTGCTATCTCGCGACCGGCTTCTCCGGGCACGGATTCCAGCATGCCCCAATCGTCGGGAAGATCACCGCCGAGTTGGTGAAAGGCGCCGTGCCGACGGTCGACGTCGGCGTGCTTCGCCTCGAGCGGTTCGCTCGCGGCGAGATGATCGTGGAGTCACACGTCGTCTGAGCCGCTCAGTCGGGGACGTGCGACGGCGCGCGGGTCGCGGCCACGCCCCGAGCGCGCCATACTCCTCGTGTGAGTGAGCACGACGCCGGCAGCGCAACCGGGCCGACCCGGACCGAGTCCGATTCGATGGGTGGCATCGAGGTGCCCGCGGATCATCACTGGGGCGCCCAGACCCAGCGCAGCCTCCACCACTTCGCGATCAGCCACGACACGATGCCAGCAGGGATCATCCGCGCGTTCGGGATCCTGAAGCGCGCTGCTGCCGAGGTGAACGCCGACCTCGGCCTGCTGCCGACGGAAAAGCGCGAGTTCATCGTCCGAGCGGCGGACGAGGTGGCGTCCGGCGCTCTCGCCTCCGAGTTCCCGCTCCGCGTCTGGCAGACGGGTTCCGGCACGCAGTCGAACATGAACGTCAACGAGGTGATCGCGAGTCGCGCCAACGAGCTGGCGACCGGGACCCGCGGCGGCAAGCGGCCCGTCCACCCGAACGACGACGTCAATCGCAGCCAGTCCAGCAATGACACCTTCCCCACGGCACTCCATATGGCCGTCGCGATGGCCCTGGTCGAGGACCTGATCCCGAGCGTCCGGGCCCTGCGCGATGCCCTCGACGCCAAGGCAGTCGCATTTGACTCGATCGTCAAGATCGGCCGGACGCACCTCCAGGACGCGGTGCCATTGACGCTCGGCCAGGAGTTCAGCGGGTACGTGGCCCAGCTGGACGGCGGGATCGCGCGAATCGAGGCAGCTCTGCCTGGCCTGTATGAGATTGCGCTGGGAGGTACCGCGGTCGGCACCGGCCTCAACGCCCACCCGGAATTCGCGGAGCGAGTCGCGGCGCGCATTGCGCAGCTGACGACGCTCCCGTTCGTGACCGCGCCGAACAAGTTCCAGGCGCTCGCCGGCCAGGAGGCCACGGTCTTCGCGTCGGGCGCACTCAAGACGCTCGCGACGAGCCTGATGAAGATTGCCAACGACATTCGCTGGTTGGGCTCCGGGCCGCGCGCGGGTCTCGGTGAGCTGCGCCTCCCGGAGAACGAGCCGGGCTCATCGATCATGCCCGGCAAGGTCAACCCAACCCAGGCCGAGATGCTGACGATGGTCTGCGTCCAGGTCTTCGGCTACGACACCGCGATCACGATTGCCGGATCACAGGGCAATTTCGAGCTCAATGTCTTCAAGCCGGTCATCGCCCACGACCTGCTCCACGGCATCGAGTTGCTGACGGACGGATGTCGCTCGTTCCGCGAGTTCTGTGTCGAGGGGCTCGAGGCCGACGAGGCCGTGATTGCCGGAAACCTCGGCCGCTCGCTGATGCTCGTGACCGCGCTTGCCACGACCATCGGCTATGACAAGGCTGCCGAGATCGCCAAGAAGGCCCATCACGAGGGAACGACCCTGCGTGAAGCGACCCTCGCTCTCGGCTATCTAAGCGCGGAGGCCTTCGACGCGGCGATCGACCCGGCTGCCATGACTAGGCCGACCGCGGGCTGAGGGCGGCTACCGTACTGCGGCCGCGCACCGTTGCGGTACCCATCGTTTGACGAAACGCGTCGCTGGCCCCAAGGTCGAGTCGCAGTCGCACAGACGCCGGGCTTTCATACGCCGGTCCGCAGCGCGCGACGGATCGAGTTTCCCATGGCCAGAACGTCCTTCACCTCCTCCGCGTCGACCATCGTCGTCAGCACGGACGGCTACTTCGATGTCTACCCGCCGACGGGCCGTCTCGACAGCGACAAGCCCTCGTACCGCGGCGTCCTCTCCGAGCTCGGTGCAGGCATCCGCGGCGGCGACGATCGCCTGGCCGTCCGCCCGGACTCGGCCGTCCTGGCGACCGCGGTCGCGGCGTGGTCGACCACCAACGGCAGCGCCGCCCTCCGCGGTGACCTTGGCATGGGTCGCGACGGAACCAAGACCGAGGCCTGATCCGACCGGCGCGAGCAGGCTCGTTCCTGCTCGCGCGAAATCGGCTCAGACACTACCCTTCCGGTCTCAACTGCTTCGCCCGAAGCCGTGCCCGGAGGCGAACCCATGACAGACCACGACGCCATTGAGCGAACCGGACCCGGTCCCGTCACCCCGGCCGCCGCGCGCGCCCGGTGGGATGCGCTCGTGGAGAGCGGCGGCGTGGTCGTCGCCGACGGGGCGATGGGCACGATGCTGTTCGCGGCTGGCCTCCAGTTCGGTGATCCACCTGAGATGTGGAATGTCGCCCTGCCCCAGGGGTCCATGGTTCGGCAGATCCACCGGGCCTACCTCGACGCGGGAGCGCAGGTCATCCTGACCAACACGTTCGGGGGTAATCGACTCCGCCTGAGCCTGCACGGCAACGAGCGCCACGTGGGCGAGGTCAACCAGATGGCGGCCGCGATCGCCCGGGCCGAGGTCGACGCCGCGGACCATGACGCTCTCGTCGCCGGCGATATCGGGCCGTCGGGGTCGCTCATGGACCCGCTCGGGAC
>JBDSJV010000249.1:0-2645 GCA_039917225.1 Candidatus Limnocylindrales bacterium | reverse complement strand
TGGTCCGCCACGTCCGGGTGATGCAGGCGGCCCGGGCTGGAGGTCCACGTGGCCTCGATCGGGTCGGTCGCCGCGCCTTCGGGATCCTCCGCTACACGTTGCTCCAGGTGCGGATGTTCCGCGAGCTGCGGGTCGGGGCCATGCATTACCTGCTGTTCCTCGGCTCCACGGTGCTCCTCATCGGGAATGCCAACGCCGTGACCGGCGGACTGCTGGAGGCGGTCGTTGCCTGGCCGTTCGAGGGGGTCATCTGGATCTTCCTCGTGGCGGTTCAGAACGTCGTCGCCGTCGGCGCCCTTGCCGCCGTGGGCTATGCGTTCTACCGCCGGCTGGTGAGCCATCCGAAGCGGCTCCACCTGTCACGGACCAGCCTGATCGTCCTGACGCTCATCACGCTAGTCGTGTCGACGGAATTCTTCGCTCAGGCGTTCGAGGCGGCGCGCTACGGTGATATCAAGGGCGCCTTCATCGCCAACGCCATGGCCGTCCCGTTCCGCTCGCTGAGCCCGGAGGTCAACGAGGCCGGATTCGTCGGCCTGTGGTGGGGACACGTCTTCATCCTGAGCGGGTTCCTGATCTACATCCCGTTCAACAAGCACTTCCATGTCTACACGGCGTTCGTGAACGTCTGGTTCCGGAAGCTCGAGCCCCGGGGCCAGCTGCCCGCCCTGGACCTGGAAGCGGAGGACGCGACCTTCGGGTTGCGGACACTGCAGGACCTCGGCTGGAAGGACATGCTCGACGGTTTTACCTGCACCGAATGCGGGCGTTGCACGGAAGCCTGCCCCGCCGCCCAGACGGGCAAGCCGCTCGATCCGCGCGCGCTGATCATGGGCATTCGGTCGATGTCGGAGGGGGCCGAGCTCGGGATCAATCTCATCCCGAACTCACCGCTCATCCGCCAGGAGGTCGGGCGCGACGATCGACTGCCGGATCCAGCGCGCCTTTCCCTCCCGATCGTGGACAACGCCATCCCGTATGACGCCGTCTGGGATTGCGTGACCTGCGGAGCCTGCGTGGAGGCCTGTCCGGTCCTGATCGAGCACGTCGACAAGATCGTCGGGCTGCGTCGAAACCTGGTCCTCGAGGACTCGCGCTTCCCATCCGAGCTGAACGGTGCGTTCCGGAACATGGAGGGGGTCGGCAACCCGTGGGGCCAGCCGCCTGCGTCGCGCCTCGACTGGACGAAGGGCCTTCCCTTCGAGGTCCCGATCGTCGCCGACGTCGCCGCAGCCGGCAAGCTCGGCGAGCTGGACGTCCTGTACTGGGTCGGTTGCGCGGCCGCGTTCGACGAGCGCAATCGGAAGGTCGCTCGAGCCTTCACGACGTGCCTCAACGCCGCGGGTCTCAACTTTGCCGTCCTGGGCCAGGAGGAGTCGTGCACCGGCGATCCGGCTCGGCGCATGGGCAACGACTACGTGTTCCAGATGCTGGCGACGGGCAACATCGAGACGCTCAATCGATATCGCATGGGCGAGAAGACGATCGTGACGGCCTGCCCCCACTGCTTCAACACCATTGGCAATGAGTACGGACAGCTGGGCGGCAACTTCCGGGTCATCCATCACTCGGCGTTCCTCAAGGAGCTCCTCGCCGATGGGCGCCTGAATGTGATCGACGACGACGCCGGGCCCCGTCGTTCCGTGACCCTCCACGACTCGTGCTACATGGCCCGCAACAACAATGTCATCGCAGAGCCACGTGACGTCCTCGGAGCGGTGCCCGGCCTCGACCTGGTCGAGATGGACAAGAACGGCCGGAACACGTTCTGCTGCGGGGCCGGCGGTGGGCGCATGTGGATGGAGGAGACGCGCGGGACGCGGATCAATGCCTCGCGGACAGATCAGGCGCTCGCGACCGGCGCGGGCACCGTTGCGACCGAATGCCCGTTCTGCATGACGATGATGAAGGACGGTCTCGAGGCGTCCGACGCGAACACCGGTGGTGAAGTCCGCGCGATCGACATCGCCGAGCTGCTGGCCGAATCGATTGATCCGCGACAGCTCCAGGGGCGACAGCTACCGATTGTGCAGTAGGCGGCCCAGGACGGAGGATCAGCCCGGCAGGTCCGCTCCGCAGCTGGCGCAGGTCGCGTCGGACGACATGTTTCCGAGGCCGCAGTTCGGACAGCGCTTGGACCCCTCGGTCGAAGCGGCGAACGGACTCTCCCTGGGGCGGCGCGACGCTCGCAGGATGGCCACCGAGGCCAGCAGGCCGGCCACCACGGCGATGGCGAAGATCAGGAGAAGCGGCTGATCCATCGTGAACCCCCCGGACGGATCGATCCTGATGCCCCCGCGACGGGACCCGGTCGTCGGCTGACAGGGTACCTCGGGAAAAACGATTGGGGAAGCCATCACCCTGTACGATGGCGGCCGTGAGCACGCTCAATCCCGGGAATCGACTGACCGACGAGCAGGTCCTTCTGCGGGACACTCTGCACGACCTGGCGGACGCGCGGATCGCGCCGCGAGCTGCCGAAATCGACCGGACCTCGGAATTTCCCGAGGACATTCGCCAGCTCCTCGCGCAGCAGGACGTCCTCGGTCTGCCGTTTCCCGTCGAGCACGGCGGCGTCGGAGGGGATCTCTTGACAGTCTGCCTGGCGATCGAGCAGATCGCCAGGGCCTGCGCGACGAGCAGCC